>NZ_JBHWGD010000053.1:23601-34947 GCF_042733235.1 Kitasatospora sp. NPDC059722 | reverse complement strand
CCGGGCGGGGCCCCGGCAGGGTGGACGGGTTCGAGCAGCGGCTGCCGCTGTGACCCCGGGGCCGCCGGCGGGGCCCGGGGGCAAAGGATCCCGCCGGGCCCGGCTCGTGGGGCCGGTCAGACCCCGGCCGGTTCCTTCGCCGCCCCGGACACCCGCTCCCGGTCCAGACGGGCGATCAGCTGCTCGCCCTCCATGTCCACCCGCGGCACGACCTTCTCCAGCCGCTTCGGGAACCACCACGCGGCCTCGCCGAACAGCGCCATCGCGGCCGGCACCAGCGCCATCCGCACGACGAAGGCGTCCACCAGCACGCCCACCGCGAGGGCGAAGCCGATCGGCTGGACGATCGGGTCGTGGCCGAAGACGAACGAGCCGAACACCGCCACCATGATCAGCGCGGCCGCCGTCACCACCCGGGCGCCGCCCCGCACCCCGGCCACCACGGCCTCGCGCGGCGCCGCGCCGTGGACGTGCTGCTCCTTCATCCCGGAGACCAGGAACAGCTCGTAGTCCATCGCCAGCCCGAACAGCACCCCGATCAGCAGGATCGGCACGAAGCTCACCACCGGGCCGACCTTCGGCACGTCGATCAGGCCGTCCAGCCAGCCCCACTGGTAGACCGCGACCACCGCACCGAGCGAGGCGGTGATGCTGAGCAGGAACCCGGCCACCGCCTTGAGCGGGACGAGCACCGAGCGGAACGCCAGCGCCAGCAGCACCATCGCGATGCCGACGATGACCGCGAGGAAGGGCGGCAGCGCCTGGCCGAGCTTGGTGGAGACGTCGATGTTGGCGGCCGTGGTGCCGGTGACGGCGATGCCGGCGCCGGTCGAGGCCTTCAACTCCGCGCGCTGGTCGCGGATCTCGTTGACGAGCGACTTGGTGGCCTCGTCGTCGGGCCCGGTCCGCGGGATGACGGTCAGCAGGGCCGTCCCACTGGCCGGGTCGACGGCCGGCGGCAGCAGCGTCTGCACGCCCTTCAGCGTCTGCAGCTGCGCCGCCACGCCTTGCACGGCCCGCTCGGGCTGCGGCGTGCCCTTCGCGTCCACCACGACGACGAGCGGCGCGTTGAACCCGGGCCCGAAGCCCTCGCTCACCAGGTCGTACGCCTTGCGCGCGTCCGTCCCCGCGGCCTGCGAACCGCCGCCCGGCAGGCCGAGGCCGAGGCTCGCGGCGGGCACCGCGAGGGCGCCGAGCCCGGCCAGGCCGACGAGCAGGACGGGCAGCGGGCGGCGCACGACGAAACCGGCCCAGCGCTCGCCCATCGTGGTCGTGCCGCCGGTGCGCATGGCCCGCCGCCAGACCGGCAGCCGGTCGATCCGGCGGCCGACGAAGCCGAGCAGCGCGGGCAGCAGCGTGATCGCCACCAGGACGGCCACGACGACGGCGCCGGAGGCGGCGAGACCCATCACGGTGAGGAACGGGACGCCCGCGACGGCGAGACCGGCGAGCGCCACGACGACGGTCAGGCCCGCGAACACGACGGCGCTGCCCGCGGTCGCGGTGGCGCGGGCCGCGGCCTCCTCGGGCGTCAGGCCCTCGCCCAGGTGGCGGCGGTGGCGGGAGAGGATGAACAGCGCGTAGTCGATCCCGACCGCGAGCCCGACCATGAGCGCCAGCACCGGCGCGGTGGTGATGATCTCGAACGAGCCGGTGAGCGCGAGCAGTCCGGCCATCGCGGCACCGACGCCGACCAGCGCGGTGAGCAGCGGCAGTCCGGCGGCGACCAGCGAGCCGAGGGTGATCACCAGCACCACGCCGGCCACCGCGAGGCCGATCGCCTCGCCGCCGTCGACCTGGGCCATCCGGTTGTACGCGTCGCCGCCGAAGGCGACGTCCAGCCCGGCCGCGCGGGCCGGTTCGGCGGCCGCCCTGACCGCGTCGCGCTGCTGGTCGGTGATGTCGCCGAGCTTGCGGTCGAAGGAGACCAGCGCGATCGCGACCTTGCCGTCCGGCGAGACCGCGCCGGTGGCGTACGGGTCGGGCGCGGCGGCCACGCCCGGGACGGCGGCGATCCGGTGGACGGCCTCGCTCACCGCGCGGCCCGCGTCCGGCGCCTTGACGCCGTCGGCCGCCGGGGCGGCGAAGACGATCTGCGCGGAGCCGTGGCCCTGCTGCGGGAAGGCGTCCTTGATCCGGTCGAGGGTCGCCTGCGCCTCGGTGCCGGGGACCTTGAACTCGTTGCTCGTCTTGCCCGCGAACGCTCCGGCGGCCCCGCCGACGGCGATCAGCACGGCGATCCAGACGGCCAGGACGGCCCGCCTGCGCCGGAAGCAGGAGCGGCCCAATCGGTACAGGTACGTGGCCATGGCTGACCCTTCGGTCCGGTCGTCGGGCAGGCGGGTGCCTGACCAGGTCTCGGATCCACCGTACGCTCGACTTTGTCGGATGACAAAGTCGATCGACACGAGCAATCAACGGAATCGTTCGACACAGTTGTCCGACCATGGCGATACCCTGGCTGGATGGCACACGTCCCCGCCGCAGAACGGCGGCCCCAGCTGGTGCAGGCCGCCCTCGACCTGATGAGCCGCGAGGGCATCGCGGCCGGCAGCACCCGGGCGATCGCGGCCGAGCTCGGCGTGGCCCAGGCGACGGTGCACTACACCTTCGGTACCAAGAAGGACCTCTACCGGGCCGTCGTCGAGCAGCTGACCGCCGACTTCATCGGCCAGGTCCGGGCGGCCTCCCCCGGTGACGGCCCGTTCGGCGAGCAGGTCCGCACGCTCGTGCACGCGCTCTGGGACGCCGCCACCGGCGAGGAGGGGCGCTGCGTGCTGCTCAGCGAGTTCGGCGCGCTGGCGATGCGCGACGCCGACCTGCAGGAGATCATGCTCGCGCTCCAGCGCGAGGTCGAGGGCACGGCGACCGAGATGCTCACCGCCCTCGCGGCGGCGCACGGGCTGACCCTGCCGATGCCGGCGCGCGAGATCGCCGTCCACTTCCTCAGCGGCTTCGACGGCCTGACGGCGCGCTACCTCGCGCTGGGCGCCGACCCCGCCGCCGGGCCGGACGCGGACACCGTGCGGGCGCTCGACCTGCTGGTGGCGACGACGGTCGGGCTGTGCCTGGCGGCGCCGGCGGAGGTCCCGTAGGCACGCCCTACTCGACGATCCGGACCGGGAGTTCGGCGAGGACCTCGCGCAGCGAGGCGGCGAAGCGGTCGTACTCGGCGCTGCGGGCCGAGCCCGGGCGGGTGGCCAGGCCGATGCGCCGGCCGGGCGCGGGGGCGGCGAAGCGGACGGCGGCGAGCCGGTCGGCGCGGCCGGCCTCGACGTCCAGGGCGGTCGCGGGCAACAGCGTCACCCCGAGGCCCCCTGCGACGAGTTGGACCAGGGTGGACAGGCCGGCCGCCCGGGTGGTCGACCCGGCCGGGTCGGCGCCGACCTCGCGGCAGATGTCGAGGGCCTGGTCGCGCAGGCAGTGGCCCTCCTCCAGCAGGAGCACGTCCAGGTCGAGCAGCACGTCGCGCGGGACGTCGATCCGCCCGGCGAGCGGGTGCCCGGGCGGGGTCAGCAGCACGAAGTCCTCGTCGAACAGCGGGATGTCCCGGGTCGGCGAGGCGCCGCCGGCCGGGAGCGCGAGCAGCAGGACGTCCAGCCGCCCGGCGGCCAGCCCCTCCCGCAGCGAGGGCGTGCGCTCCTCGTGGACGTGCAGTTCCAGCTCCGGGTAGCGGCGGCGGACCAGCCGCAGGACGGCGGGCAGCAGGTAGGGCGCGACGGTCGGGATGACGCCGAGGTGCAGCGGCCCGGTGAACGGGCGGCGCGCGGCCTCGACCTCCCCGGTGAGCGCCTGGAGCGACGCGAGCACCCGGCGGGCGTGCGCGTGCACCCGCTCCCCCAGTGGTGTCACGATCACCTTGCGCGTCGTACGCTCGACGAGCTGGGCACCCAGCGACTCCTCCAGTGCCGCGACCGCTCCGGAGAGCGCGGGCTGGCTGGTGCCGGTGGCGGCGGCCGCCTCACGGAAGTGCCGGTGCTCGGCGACCGCGACGAACGCCCTGAGCTGGGCGAGCGTGGGCGTGCGGGGGCTGCGGGCGGGGCCGGAGGCGCCGACGGACTGGGTATTGATAACTTTCTCCGATCAGACACATCGAGTATAGCTATTTCCCTGATCAGTCCACGATGTGGAATCGTGGAGGCCTGTCCGCAATCCGGACAACTCCCCGCAGTCTCACTTCAGGAGAAGCGAACGTGCTCACGATCGGTGACAAGTTCCCCGAGTTCGACCTCAAGGCCTGTGTCGACCTCGACGCCGCGAACGCCTTCGCCGACATCAACCACAAGTCCTACGAGGGCAAGTGGAAGATCGTCTTCTTCTGGCCGATGGACTTCACCTTCGTCTGCCCGACCGAGATCGCCGCGTTCGGCAAGCTGAACGACGAGTTCGCCGACCGCGACGCCCAGATCCTGGGCGTCTCGGGCGACTCCGAGTTCGTGCACCACGCCTGGCGCAAGGACCACAAGGACCTGCGCGACCTGCCCTTCCCGATGCTGGCCGACGTCAAGCACGAGCTGATGCAGGCCTGCGGCGTCGAGGCCGCCGACGGCACCGCCCAGCGCGCGGTGTTCATCGTCGACCCGAACAACGAGATCCAGTTCGTCATGGTGACCGCCGGCTCCGTCGGCCGTAACCCGAAGGAGGTCCTGCGCGTGCTGGACGCCCTGCAGACCGACGAGCTGTGCCCCTGCAACTGGACCAAGGGCGAGGACACCCTCGACGCCCAGGCCCTGCTGGCGGGCTGACCCGTGGCCCTCGACGACCTGAAGTCCGCCCTCCCGGAGTACGCCAAGGACCTCAAGCTCAACCTGGGCTCGGTCATCGGCAACTCCGACCTCCCCGCGCAGCAGCTGTGGGGCACCGTCCTCTCCTGCGCGATGGCCACCCGCAGCCCCGCCGTGCTGCGCGAGCTGGAGCCCGAGGCCAAGGCCAACCTCTCCCCGGAGGCGTACAACGCCGCCAAGGGCGCCGCGGCCGTCATGGGGATGAACAACGTCTACTACCGGACGCTGCACCTGCTCTCCGACAAGGAGTACAGCAGCATGCGGGCCGGTCTGCGGATGAACATCATCGGCACTCCGGGCGTCGAGAAGGTCGACTTCGAGCTCTGGTGCTTCGCCGTCTCGGCCATCAACGGCTGCGGCCAGTGCCTCGACTCGCACGAGGCCGTGCTGCGCAAGGCCGGCGTCGAGCGCGAGGTCGTCCAGGCCTCAATGAAGATCGCCGCCGTGCTCCAGGCCGTGGCCGGCGTCCTCGACTCCGAGGCCGCCCTCGCCGCCGTCGACGCCTGACGGACACGCGCGTACCCGAAGGGCCCCGCCGGACAGCCGTCCGGCGGGGCCCTTCCGTCGTCTCGGTCGACGCGTTCGCCTCGGTCGACGCGTTCGCCTCGGTCGACTCAGTCGGCGACCGGCGCCGGGGTGGGAGCGGCGGCCGGGGTCGCGGCGCTGCGCCCGGCGGCCTCGCGGGCGTTCTCCAGCGCGGTGAACACGGCCTGCCCGGCCTCGTTGCGCTTGCGCAGGTGGGTCACGACGGTGTTGGTGACGGCGATCAGCGGGACGGCCACGACCGCACCGCCGATGCCGCCGATGATGCCGCCCGCCGCGACGCCGAGCACGACGCCCAGCGGGTGGACCCGCACCGCGCGCCCGAGGATGAGCGGCTGGAGCACGTGGCTCTCGATCTGCATCACCGCGACGAGCACGACCAGCACCATCAGCGCCGTCCACGGGCCCTGCGTGACCAGCGCGATCAGGACCGCGGCGGTGCCGGTGACGAGCGCGCCGACCAGCGGCACGAAGGCGCCCAGGAAGATGATCACGGCCAGCGGCATCGCCATCGGCACGCCCAGCAGGTCGATCCCGATGCCGATGCAGACCGCGTCGATGAACGCCACGCACACGGTGCCGCGCACGTACGCGGTCAGCGTCGTCCACGCCTTCGGCCCGGCCCCGGCCATCGCGAAGCGGGAGTGCCGGGGCAGCCCGCGCAGCGCCCAGTTCCAGATCTTCTGGCCGTCGTAGATGAAGAAGAACGTGGTGAAGAAGGTCATCAGCACCGCGGTCAGCACCTCGACGGCGATCTGCGCGGTGGTGAGCGAGGCCGAGGTGATCTGGTCCGTGTTGGTGGTGATCGCCTTGGTGATCTGGTTGGCGAAGTCGGTGATCTGCTGCTGGGTCAGGTGCAGCGGGCCGTCGATCAGCCAGTCCCGCAGCTGGATGACGCCCTTCTGGACCTGGCTGGTGACGTCCGACAGGTTCGTGCTGACCTGCCAGACCACGAACCAGCCGACCAGCCCTATCCCGGCCAGGCCGCTCAGGAACACCCCGACGGCCGCGAGCGAGCGCGGCACGCCGTGGCGGCGCAGCCAGGAGACCGAGGGCTCCAGCAGCGCCGAGATCAGCAGCGAGGCCAGCACCGAGAAGGCGACCAGCCGCAGCATGTCGACGACGTAGAAGACGACGTAGAGCGCGGCGCCGAGCAGCAGCAGCCGCCAGGTGGACTCGGCGGCGACCCGCAGGCCCCACGGCACGGCCTCGACGGGCGTCGCGGGCCGGCCCGGGTGGTACTCCCGGGGGTGCGCGCCCTGGGCGCCTGGCGCGGCCGGCGCGGGCGCGGCCGGTTCCACCGGAGCGGGCGGCGCCTCCACGACGGGGGCGGAGTCGGTGCGCGGGACGGGCAGCGGCCCCGCCGTGTCGGCCGGGGCCGGTGCGGTCACGGCGGCGGGCGGGTCGGCCCGCTCGGTGTCCGGGAGGGCGCCCGGCAGCGCGACGGCGTCGTGCGGATCGGCCGTCATCGCGGCACGCCGGCGCCGTTCGATCACAGCGGCCGCGCTCGCCACCACGGCCATGCCCTTGGCCACGGCCTTGAAGGCCTTCCCGCCCCGCGCCATCCTCGCTACCACCGCTCCCGTGCCGGTCCGCCGTCACCCGGCGGTACGCCGTGCGTCGCGCCACGGCCGTCAGGGATGACGCTACCCGCCCGGGGCGGAACGAGTCCGGCCGCCCGGCGGGTTCGGCCCGGCCGGCTCCGGTTCGAACGCACCGGCCCGGCGCGCGAACGCCCGCAAAAGGGGACGGAACGTGAGGTTTCGGATGCACGACGCTGGGGAGGAGTCGGAGCGAGACCCCGAAGCCGGAGCGGCCCCCAGCCATCCGCCGGCGGACCGGCCGGTGCGGGAAGCAAAACCAGGACCCCTTCCCGCGCCCCGCGTCCGCACCCAGGACCGCACCGCCCGTGAGCGCGTTGGTCAGCGCGGCCGGGCGGCGCGGCCCGCCCGCCCCGGCGGGGTCGCCGACGACACGGCCCCCGGGCGCTCAGCGGGTGAGCGGCCGGGGGCCGTGGCCTTGCGTGGAGTCCGCCGGGGCGGGGTGGCTCCTAGTACCAGCTGTGGGCCTGCCAGAACGACCAGGCGCCGCAGGGGCTGCCGTAGCGGCTGTTCATGTAGCTGAGGCCCCACTGGATCTGGGTCGCCGGGTTGGTGCGCCAGTCGGCACCGGCCGAGGCCATCTTGGAGCCGGGCAGCGCCTGGACCAGGCCGTAGGCGCCGGAGCTCTTGTTGGTCGCGGTGTAGTCCCAGCCGCTCTCGCGCTTCACGATCTGGCTGAAGCACTGGAACTGGGTGTCGTTGCCGACGATCTGCCGCGCGGTGTCCTGCACCGAGCCCGGGCTGACCGAGACCGGCGGGGCGCTGTTGTCCGTGGCGGCCAGGGCCGAGCGGGCCTTGGAGCGGTTGGCGGCCTCGTCGGCCTGGCGCTTCGCCTGGGCGTCCGCGGCCGCCTTGGCGGCGGCGTCGGCCTTGGCCTGCGCGTCGGCCTTCGCCTGGGCGTCGGCGGCGGCCTTCTGGCGCGCGGCCTCCTCGGCGGCCTTCTGCTCCGCGGCGGCCTTGGCGGCAGCCTCGGCAGAGGCCTGCTGAGAGGACGCCTGCTGGCCGATGTTGTCACTGATGATCTGCGCCTGGGCGCCAGAGGGGACTTCGGCGAGCAAGGTCGCGCCGGCGACGTCGACCGTCTGCGTGGTCTTGCCCTCGCTGCCCGAGGCCACACCCACGACGGCACCGACGGCGGTGACGGCGGTGGCGGAGGCCACAGCAACTCCCCGGACCGAGATCCGAGTCACATGGTTTCCTTCCAGCATCGCCCACGCGTGACCGTGCGGACGCAACATGCCCCTTGGCACGGACCTCCGCAGGTGCTCTGGTCACGGGAGGTGCTGGCCCGGCGTCCGGCCGAGGTGAGGCGACCGGGCGTTGAGATCGGGCGGCGTACGGCTCGTCGGTTTTCAATTGTGCGTCCACCGAACGGAGTTGGCGGACCTTCCGGGCCGGACTCCGGTTGCCCGGAAGCCCTGCCGCGCCGTACGCGGGGCCTGACAGAACCCTCACCATGCCGCACCGGGCACGTTCGACGCAATTCCCGCCCGCGTGGCGCATGTCACATTCACCGCACGGGAGTTCTCCGGACAGACAGGTACTCGACGTGATGAAACGGACGGGGCCCGCTCCGTCAGGAGCGGGCCCCACGTGCGAAGTTGACCGGATTGTCCGACTATGTCCCGTTCAGTCGTGGATCACGGGTGGATGTCCTCCAACATTTCCGTGACCAGAGCCGCGATCGGCGAACGCTCCGAGCGGGTGAGGGTGATGTGCGCGAACAGCGGATGCCCCTTCAGCTTCTCCACCACCGCCACCACGCCGTCGTACCGGCCCACCCGGAGGTTGTCCCGCTGGGCCACGTCGTGGGTGAGCACCACCCGCGAGCCCTGGCCGATCCGGGACAGCACCGTCAGCAGCACGTTCCGCTCCAGCGACTGCGCCTCGTCCACGATCACGAAGGCGTCGTGCAGCGAGCGCCCGCGGATGTGGGTGAGCGGCAGGACCTCCAGCATCCCCCGTGCGATGACCTCCTCGATCACGTCCGGAGTGGTGACGGCGGAGAGGGTGTCGAAGACCGCCTGCGCCCAGGGGCTCATCTTCTCCGTCTCGGACCCCGGCAGGTAGCCGAGTTCCTGCCCGCCGACCGCGTACAGCGGCCGGAAGACCATCACCTTGCGATGCTGCCTCCGCTCCAGCACCGCCTCCAGCCCCGCGCACAGCGCCAGCGCGGACTTGCCCGTACCGGCCCGGCCGCCCATCGAGACGATGCCGACGTCCGGGTCGAGCAGCAGGTCCAGCGCGACCCGCTGTTCGGCGCTGCGCCCGCGCAGGCCGAACGCCTCCCGCTCGCCGCGCACCAGCCGGACCCGGCCGTCGCCGGTCACCCGGCCGAGCGCGCGGCCGCGCTCCGAGGTGAGCACCAGTCCGGTGTGGACGGGCAGCTCGGCGGCCCCCTCGATGTCCACCGAGACGTCGTGGCCGGCCGCGAACAGCGCGTCCACGTCGTCGGCCGCGACGTGCAGCTCGGACATGCCCGTCCAGCCGGAGGTGATCGCGAGCTCGGCCCGGTACTCCTCGGCGAGCAGGCCCACCGAGCTGGCCTTGATCCGCAGCGGCAGGTCCTTGGACACGACGGTGACGTCGTAGCCCTCGGCCTGCAGGTTGCGGGCGACCGCGAGGATCCGGGTGTCCGCCTCGCCGCCCCCGGAGCGGTAGCCGGCCGGCAGTATCGACAGGTCGGAGTGGTTGAGCTCGACCCGGATCGTCCCGCCGAGCTCGCCGACCGGGATCGGCTCGTCGAGCCGGCCGTGGCGGATGCGGTAGTCGTCGAGAAGCCGCAGCGCCTGGCGGGCGAAGTAGCCCAGCTCGGGGTGGTGCCGCTTGGCTTCCAGCTCGGTGACGACGACCACCGGGAGGACGACCTCGTGCTCCTCGAAGCGGGTCATGGCGAGAGGGTCCGCCAGGAGCACGCTGGTGTCGAGAACGTACGTGCGCCGGTCTGGTGTCCGGCGGCTCTTGGAACTGACCACTAGGCCTCCAGAGCGGATGACCCTGCGTCATCCGCGGCAAGCCGGCCCCGCTGCCCCGGTGGCCCCGGGACCGGACTGATTGGAGTATTCCCAGGCGAGGGGCGGTGCATTCGCGTCCCCGGCGAACTGACGGATCATTGCCGGTGAACGTTTGGCCTCGCGCGGCGGCCGGGTAGGCCACCCCTACGGGGGGGTCAGTCCGGAGCGGCGGGCGCTACAGGCCCAGGCGCCGGTTGCGCTGCTCGAACGCGCGCAGCGCCCGCAGGAAGTCGACCTTGCGGAAGGCCGGCCAGTACGCCTCGCAGAAGTAGAACTCGCTGTGCGCGCTCTGCCAGAGCAGGAATCCGGACAGCCGCTGCTCGCCCGAGGTGCGGATGATCAGGTCCGGGTCGGGCTGGTTGCGGGTGTAGAGGTGCTCGGCGATGTGCTCCGGGTCCAGGATCCCGGCCAGTTCCTCGATCGAGGTGCCGCGCTCGGCGTGCTCCTGGAGCAACGAGCGGACGGCGTCGGCGATCTCGTGCCGGCCGCCGTAGCCGACGGCGACGTTGACGGTGATGCCCTCGATCCCGGCGGTCTCCTCGGCGGCGCGCTTGAGCACGTCGGCGGTGTGCTGCGGGAGCAGGTCCAGCGCGCCGACCGGGTGCACCTTCCACCGGCGGGCGGCGGCGAGGCCCGTGACGGCGTCCTCGATGATCCCGAGCAGCGGGACGAGTTCGTCGGCGGGCCGGTCGAGGTTGTCGGTGGAGAGCATCCACAGGGTGACGACCTTGACGTGGGTCTCGTCGCACCAGCCGAGGAACTCGCTGATCTTGTCGGCGCCGCGCTGGTGGCCGTACGCGGTGGAGCCGCCGGCGGCCTTGGCCCAGCGGCGGTTGCCGTCGAGGATCACGCCGATGTGGTTGGGAGTGCGGGCGAGGTGGACCTCGACCCGGCGGCCGTAGAGCCCGTACGCACCGTGCAGCAGCGTGCGCAGCCCCGGCGTGCGTTCCACGACATCGCGCAGACCCATGTTTTCGGCCCCTCCGTACTCATTTCGGCGGGTGCGTCACCACCCCGGCGCAGCCTACTCCGGCGCGCAGGCGACCGGGAAAGCCGCAGGTAGCGGTCTGGTCACGGTCCTGTACGAAGTCTGTCGCGACGTGCATGTCGCGGGCCGCGGGCGGGGCCGGCGGCGACGGCTACGGAACGGTCTCCGGTTCCTTAAGGAATCCGTAAGCCGACGTTCCGGTGCTTGACGCCCGGCAATGGTCTAGTCCAGCTTTTGATCCGGGACGGAACGAGATCGACGCGACGGTCCCGGCCCCTCCCCCCACCAGCATGACCGCGGACCTCCCCTCCCCCACACGCGGCCGCCGCGACCCCCACCGCGGCGGCCGCGCCGCCCACCCGTCGCGTGTAAACCAAACCCCACCCCCCAAACACACAAATATAGCGGATAGCGAC
>NZ_JBHWGD010000053.1:15000-23591 GCF_042733235.1 Kitasatospora sp. NPDC059722 | reverse complement strand
GTTTTTGCAGGCGGGACTCAAGGTGTTCGCGGCGAGGGTCCCGCCCCCCCCCCCCCCCCGCCCCCCGGGGGGCCCCCCCCCCCCCCCCCGGCGCCCCCCCCCCCCCCCCCGCGGCGCCCGCTCCTCCCCCAGGAGCGTCACCCCATGGCCCGTACGCCGAACCAGCCCGCGCACAAGCGCCGGCGCAGCCCCCTCCCGGCCGTCGCCGCCGGTGCGACCGCCCTCGCGCTGGCCGGCACCGGCCTCGCGCTCTTCGCCGGCGGCGCGAGCGCGGCCGTCGGAGAGCTCGTCACCAACGGCGGCTTCGAGAACGGGCTCGCCGGCTGGACCTGCACCGGCACCGCCGCCGCGGTCTCCGCCCCGGTCCACTCCGGCAGCGGCGCGCTCCAGGCCACCCCGGGATCGGCGGACACCGCCGAGTGCACCCAGACCGTCAGCGTGCTGCCCAACTCCAGCTACTCGCTGAGCGCGTGGGTCCAGGGCCCGTACGTCTACCTCGGCGCGCGCGGCACCGGCGCCACCGACCCGAGCGTGTGGTCGAACCAGACCGGCTGGAACCAACTGGCCACCACCTTCACCACCGGCCCGAACGCCACCAGCATCACGCTGTACCTGCACGGCTGGTACGGCCAGGCCGCCTACCTCGCGGACGACGTGAGCCTGGCCGGCCCGGGCGGCACCCCGGCGCCGAGCCCGACCGCGACGGCCACCGCCACGCCGACCGCGACCCCGACGGCCACCGCGACCCCCACCGCGACGCCGACGCCGACCCGGACCCCCACCCCGACGGCCACGCCGACCCCCACGGCCACGCCGACCGCCACCGCGACCCCGACCGCCCCGCCGACCACCGGGCTGCCCGCGCACGCCGTCACCGGCTACTGGCAGAACTTCGACAACGGCTCGACCCCGCAGCGCCTGGCCGACGTCCAGAGCGCCTACGACATCATCGCGGTCTCCTTCGCCGACGCCGTGCCCACCCGGACCGGCGCGATCAGCTTCACCCTCGACCCGGGCCTGTCCAAGGCCCTGGGCGGCTACACCGACGCGCAGTTCCGCGCCGACATCAAGGCCAAGCAGGCGGCCGGCAAGAAGGTCGTGCTGTCCATCGGCGGCCAGAACGGCGCGATCAGCGTCGGCGACGCGACCGCCGGCGCCGCCTTCGCCGACAGCGCCGCCGCGATCCTCAAGGACTACGGCTTCGACGGCGTCGACGTCGACCTGGAGAACGGCGTCCAGCCCGGCCCGCTCGGCGACGCGCTGCACGCCCTGCAGGCCAAGGCCGGCCCGGGCTTCGTCCTGACGATGGCGCCCGAGACGATCGGGATGTACAGCACCGCCGGCGCCTACTTCCAGCTGGCGCTCAACACCAAGGACATCCTGACCGTCGTCAACACCCAGTTCTACAACTCGGGCGGCATGAACGGCTGCGACGGCAAGGTCTACAACCAGGGCACGGTCGACTTCATCACCTCGCAGGTCTGCACCCACATCCAGGGCGGCCTGCGGCCCGACCAGGTCGGCATCGGCGTCCCCGCCTCCTCCAAGGCGGCCGGCGGCGGCTACGTCGACCCGTCGGTGGTGAACAACGCGCTCAACTGCCTGGCCACCGGCAACAACTGCGGCAGCTTCGTCCCGCCGGCCAAGTGGCCGACCATCCGCGGCGCGATGACCTGGTCCACCAACTGGGACGCCAACAACGGCAACGCGTTCTCCAACGCCGTCGGCCCGTTCGTCCACAAGATGCAGTGAGCACCGCCAGGACCTGATTCCCCGCGACGCGCCGCTCCTTGAGGGTGGGGTGGGCGCGTCCGCGGCGGGGCCCGCAGTACCGCGACCGGTGCTGCGGGCCCCGTCCGTGCGTGCCGCGGCCGTGCGGGCTCCAGCCGCGCGGGCTCCGTCCGTGCGGGCCCCGGCCGCTCAGCGCACCAGTACCGCGGACAACGTGCCGAGCAGCAGGAACGGGCCCACCGGGACCTCGAGTCCGCGCACCGGACGGCGGCGCGCCAGCGCGGCGACGGCCCTCAGCACCGCCCACAGGCCGGCCAGCAGGACGGTGAAGAACAGCCCGCTGAACGCCACGCCCCACCCGTACCAACCGAGCAGACCGCCCAGCGCGAACGCCAGCGGGGAGTCCCCCGGGCCCATCAGGCCCAGCCAGACCGGCAGTTCGAACAGGGCCCCGGCCGCGAGCGCCACCAGCAGGCAGCGCACCAGCACCCCCGGCCGGCCCTCGGCCACGGCGGACGCGGCCAGCAGCACGGCCAGCCCGGCGGCCAGCGGCAGCGTCAGCCGGTACGGCAGCCGGCGCACCCGGCCGTCGACGAAGGCGAGCACCACGCCGAGCCCGGCCGCCCAGGCCAGCGCCGCGGCCGACGACCCGTCCGCCGCGAGCACCACCGCGACCGCGACGGCCGCGGCGGCGGCCTCGACCGTCCACGCGCCGGCGCCCAGCCGCTCCCGGCAGCGCGGGCAGCGCCCGGTCGGCGGCAGCAGCCGCGTCGGAGCCGCGCACGACGGGCAGGCCCGGCACCACGCCTCGCCCTCGGGCACGGCGAACCTGGCCACCAGGCCCCGCAACAGCGGAGCCACCAGAAAACCGGTCGGTACCGCCCCGGCGGCCGCTAGCATCACCGGCGCAACCCCCTCTCGCTCAGCGCCCACATGACAAGCGGGACGCCCGGCGGGCGGGGGCCCACCGACCCACATCATCCAACGGGGGAACGACCATGACGAAGACCCGGTTCACAACCCGGGCCGCCCGCGCCGCGGTTCCGGCAGCGGCGCTCGCGCTGCTGCTGACCGCCTGCGGCCCGGACAACGCCGACCCGGCCGCGAGCACCGGCGACCCGGCCGCGCCGCCCGCCACCGCCACCGCCACCGCCACCGCCACCGCCACCCCGCCGGCCACGCCGGGCGCCGTCCCCTCCGCGGCCACCGGCGCCCCCGCGCCCGCCGGATCCGGCGCCCCGGCCGCACCCGGGGACGGCCCGCAGCCGTCGGTCACCGCGGGCGGCAACAACGTCACGCAGGTCAGCTACGACCACCCGCTCGCGCTCGGCGGCACCGGCCGCTACCTCGGCAAGAGCTCGACCGTGGACGCCACGGCCGTCTCGATCACCAAGGGCACCGCGAACGAGATCGCCCCGTTCGGCTTCCTGCCGGACCTCGCCACCGGCAAGACCCCTTACTACGTCAGCATGACGTTCACCAACCGCACCGGGACCGCGCTCGCCCAGGACGCCTACATGATGCGGGTGTGGGTGAAGCCGAAGGACCACTCCGCGGGCACGCTGCCGGCGCCGACCCTGGAGAAGGCGATCCCGCAGTGCGACACCAAGTCGCTCGTGACGCTCGCGCCCGGGCAGTCGGTGAAGCTGTGTGCCGTCTATCTCGTTCCGAACGAGAACCCGCCGGCGTTCCTCACGTACGGCAACATCCTGGACACCGCACCCCTGGTTTGGAAGGTCGGCTGACGGCACCCGCCTGCCGATCGAAGGAGCCCTCGCGGGGCCCCGCCGCACGTGTTGCAGGACACGCGCCGCGGGGCCCGGTCGTGGCCCTAAAGTAGGCAGGCATGCAGGTCATCCAGTCCAGCAAGCTCGCCAACGTCTGCTACGACATCCGCGGACCGGTGCTCGACGAGGCGATGCGGTTGGAGGAACAGGGCCACCGCATCCTCAAGCTCAACACCGGGAACCCCGCCGTGTTCGGGTTCGAGGCGCCCCCGGAGATCCTCCAGGACATCCTGCGCAACCTCGCGACCGCGCACGGCTACGGCGACTCCAAGGGCCTCCTGTCCGCCCGCCGCGCCGTCGTCATGCACTACGAGGACCGCGGCCTGCACGGCCTCTCCGTCGACGACGTCTTCCTCGGCAACGGCGTCTCCGAGCTGATCCAGCTCGCCATGACGGCGCTGCTCGACGACGGCGACGAGGTGCTCGTCCCGGCGCCCGACTACCCGCTGTGGACCGCCTCGGTCTCGCTGGCCGGCGGCACCGCCGTGCACTATCGCTGCGACGAGCAGTCCGAGTGGTACCCGGACCTCGCCGACATCGAGGCCAAGGTCACCGACCGGACCCGGGCCATCGTCGTGATCAACCCCAACAACCCGACCGGCGCGGTCTACCCGCGCGAGGTGCTGGAGGGGATCGTCGAGATCGCCCGCCGGCACAAGCTGGTCGTCTACGCGGACGAGATCTACGACAAGATCCTCTACGACGACGCCGAGCACGTCCCGCTGGCCACGCTCGCGCCCGACCTCTTCTGCGTCACCTTCAACGGGCTGTCCAAGTCCTACCGGGTGGCCGGCTTCCGCTCCGGCTGGATGGTCCTGTCCGGCGACCGCACCCGCGCCCGCAGCTACATCGAGGGCCTCACCGTGCTCGCCTCGATGCGCCTGTGCGCCAACATGCCGGCCCAGCACGCGGTGGCCGCGGCGCTCGGCGGGCGGCAGTCCATCCGCGACCTCGTCCTGCCCGGCGGCCGGCTGCTCGCCTCGCGCGACGCCGCGTACGAGCTGCTCAACGACATCCCGGGCGTCAGCTGCGTCAAGCCCAAGGGCGCGCTGTACGCCTTCCCCCGGCTGGACCCGAAGGTCTACAAGATCAAGGACGACGCCCAGATGGTGCTCGACCTGCTGCGCTCCGAGCGCATCCTGCTGGTCCAGGGCACCGGCTTCAACTGGCCCGAGCCGGACCACTTCCGCCTCGTCACCCTGCCCCGCGCCGAGGAGATCACCGACGCCGTCACCAGGATCGGGGACTTCCTGAGCGGCTACGCCCAGCCGTAGGCGCCGGAAGAACGCGCGGGAAGAACACTACGGCCGGAGCCTCGGCCCGGACGGTCTCCTTGGTCGGGGAAAGACCGTCCGGCGGGGGGCTCCGGCCGTCCTGCCGCTCGGCCGGTGCGAAGTTCGTGCAGCGCACCGGCCGTTGTCACGGCTGAGGCTCAGGCTCAGCCGAGACGCGCGACGAGGCTCTTGTACTCGTCCCACAGCTCCTTCGGGGTGTGGTCCCCGAACATCTCCAGGTGGGCCGGCACGAGCGCGGCCTCCTGGCGCCAGATGTCGGCGTCCACGGTGAAGAGCAGCTCGACGTCCTCCTTGGCCAGCTCCAGGCCGTCCAGGTCGAAGCCCTCGGTGGTGGGCAGCACGCCGATCGGGGTCTCGACGCCCTCGCCGGTGCCCTCCAGGCGCTCGACGATCCACTTGAGCACGCGGCTGTTCTCGCCGTAGCCGGGCCAGACGAAGCTGCCCTCGGCGTTCTTGCGGAACCAGTTCACGTAGTAGATCTTCGGCAGCTTGGCCGCGTCCGCCTGGGCGCCGACCTTCAGCCAGTGGGCGAAGTAGTCGCCCATGTTGTAGCCGCAGAACGGCAGCATCGCGAACGGGTCGCGGCGCAGCTCGCCGACGGTGCCCTCGGCGGCGGCGGTCTTCTCGGAGGCGATGTTGGCGCCGAGGAAGACGCCGTGCTGCCAGTCGAAGGACTCCGTCACCAGCGGGACGGCGGTGGCGCGGCGGCCGCCGAACAGGATCGCCGAGATCGGCACGCCCGCCTGGTCCTCCCACTCGGGGGCGATGGTCGGGCACTGCGCGGCCGGGACGGCGAAGCGGGCGTTCGGGTGGGCGGCCGGGGTGCCGGACTCGGGGGTCCAGTCGTTGCCGCGCCAGTCGGTGAGGTGCGCCGGGGGCTCGTCGGTGAGGCCCTCCCACCACACGTCGCCGTCGTCGGTGAGGGCGACGTTGGTGAAGACCGTGTTGCCCCAGAGGGTGTCGATGGCGTTGGCGTTGGTGTCCACGCCGGTGCCGGGGGCGACGCCGAAGAAGCCGGCCTCCGGGTTGATGGCGTAGAGGCGGCCGTCGGCGCCGAAGCGCATCCAGGCGATGTCGTCGCCGATCGTCTCGACCTTCCAGCCCGGGATGGTGGGCTGGAGCATGGCCAGGTTGGTCTTGCCGCAGGCCGACGGGAAGGCCGCGGCCACGTACTTGACCTCGCCGGACGGCGGGGTGAGCTTCAGGATGAGCATGTGCTCGGCGAGCCAGCCCTCGTCGCGGGCCATCGTCGAGGCGATGCGCAGCGCGTAGCACTTCTTGCCGAGCAGGGCGTTGCCGCCGTAGCCCGAGCCGAAGGACCAGATCTCCCTGGTCTCCGGGAAGTGCGAGATGTACTTGGTGCTGTTGCACGGCCACGGGACGTCCGCCTCGCCCTCGGCGAGCGGGGCGCCGACGGTGTGGACGGCCTTGACGAAGTCGCCGTCCTCGCCGAGCTGGTCGAGCACGGCCTTGCCCATGCGGGTCATGACGCGCATCGACACGGCGACGTAGGCGGAGTCGGTGATCTCGACGCCGTAGGCGGCCAGCGGGGAGCCGACCGGGCCCATCGAGAACGGCACGACGTACATCGTGCGGCCCTTCATGGCGCCGCGGAACAGGCCCTGCTCGCCCTGGAAGACCTCGCGCATCTCGGCGGGGGCCTTCCAGTGGTTGGTCGGCCCGGCGTCCTTCTCCTGCTCGGAGCAGATGAAGGTGCGGTCCTCCACGCGCGCCACGTCGGACGGGTCCGAGGCGGCGTAGTAGGAGTTCGGGCGCTTCTCCTCGTTCAGCTTCTTGAAGGTGCCCTGAGCCACCAGCAGGTCCGCGAGGCGCTGGTACTCCTCGTCGGAACCGTCGCACCACTCGATGCGGGCCGGCTGGGTGAGCTCAGCGATCTCGCTCACCCACGCCACCAGGCGCTGGTGACGGGTGGGCGCGGATGCGCTGACAGCAGAGATCTCGTACGACACGATCGCTCCTTCACGCCATCCCGGCGGGGAGACGGCGTAGCGGGGGTCTGAGGGTGCTTGCAGCGTAGCTCCGGGTTCAAGGCCGGATTGCGGCACACCGGTGAAATTGACGCATCTTTTACTACAGTCAGTATGATTACTGGCGAGTAACACGTCGCTCACGTCCGGGACGGAGTGCGCTGCGCCACACTTCAATTGCTCCAAAATGTCGAAGTGTGGCGACCGCCACTTCCTACCTGCCAGTAACCTACGGACCCGTAAGTACCGGGTAGCATGCTGCGCATGACTGCAGAGCTCGTGCGGGGCGCCGCGAACGCGACGGAGAGCAAGCCGAAGTGGCGCGGCTGGCTGCACGCCGGGATGTTCCCCGCCACCGTCGCGGCCGGGATCGTCCTGATCTGCCTGGCCGACTCCACGCCCGCCAAGATCGCGTGCGCGGTCTACTCGGCGAGCGCGTGGCTGCTGTTCGGGGTCAGCGCGGTCTACCACCGCTTCGACTGGGGGCCGCGCGGGGACGCCGTCCTGCGCCGGCTGGACCACGCGAACATCTTCCTGATCATCGCGGGGACCTACACGCCGTTCACGATCCTGCTGCTCAAGGGCGCCGCCCAGCAGGTGCTGCTCTGGGCGGTCTGGGGCGGCGCGCTGGCCGGGATCGCGTTCCGGGTGTTCTGGGTCGGCGCGCCGCGCTGGCTGTACACGCCGGTGTACATCGCGCTGGGCTGGGCCGCGGCGTTCTTCCTGCCGGACTTCCTGCGCACCGGCGGCGTGGCCGTCCTGGTGCTGATGATCGTCGGCGGGGTGCTCTACAGCGTCGGCGGGGTGGTGTACGGCCTCAAGCGGCCCGACCCGTCACCGCGCTGGTTCGGGTTCCACGAGGTGTTCCACGCCTTCACGCTCGGCGCGTTCATCGTGCAGTACGTCGGGGTCTCACTGGTGGCCTACAGCGCGGCCGGCTGAGTCCGGCGCTCCACGGCGGGCGGTCGTCCGGTCCACGTCCACGGACCGGGTGACCGCCCGTTCCGCCGTCCAGGGGTGCTCGTGCGGCGCCCGGCCCTGCGGGTGGCGCCGGTGCGACGCACGGCCCGCGGCGCCCGCGCCGCCGCGCGACTGGCGCGCGTCCAGCGCCTCGCGGGCCCGGCGGCAGCGCTCGCAGTGCGCGGCGTTCGGGGTGCCGGCGGACGGGCGGTGGCCGCCGGGCGCGTCCGCCCGGTGCAGCGCCCGCCAGCGCCGGGCGACGTACACCATGAGCAGCAGCACCTCGACCCCGGCGACCGCCAGGACCAGCGCGGCACCGTTGATCAGATAGGCCGCGACCACGGCCAGCGCGGACCCCACCACCACGGCCGCGCCCCACACCTGGGCACCGGCCCGCCTGTCGTCACTGTCAGCCACTACGGCTCCCCTTTCCCGGCGCCGGGCTCGTGGTCGGCTCCTGCCGCCCCACCCCTTCTCCGCTCTCGGCACGCGTCGGCCAGCACTGACCGATTGCCACATGGTATCTACCGTCAGTCACTCCGAGCTGCCTCCGGACGGCGAACGACAGATCAACGTTGCGTCAATTCCATGTGCGGGAGCCGCACTTAAAGAACCCCGGACGAGCCCCACGACCCCCCGGGATCACCCTCCCGGGTCGACGGCCGCCGTACCTTCCCCTCTCTACGCGTCCGAAAGCGCCTGACCCCGAACGCACGAGGGCGGGGCCCGGCCGTGTGGGCCGGGCCCCCCCCCCCCCGGCGGTGGCGCCCCACCCCCGTCGGGGGGGGGGGGGCGCCCCCCGGGCCCCCGCCCCGCCCCCCCCCCCCGGT
>NZ_JBHWGD010000053.1:2547-14991 GCF_042733235.1 Kitasatospora sp. NPDC059722 | reverse complement strand
TCTCGGGCCCGCTTACGTAGCCTTTGTTAGGGTCCCTACTGGGCCTCACCCAGAACGCCCGCGGGGGGGCCCGGGGGGGGCGGCCGCCCCCCCGCCTCCCCGTGCGGTGACGCCCTACCCTCGTCGGGCGCTGGTCCTCCGCCGCAGGACCGCGGCCGCGCCGACCAGCGCGGTGGCGCCCAGCGCCGCGCCCGCCGTCGCGGCGGGGAGCAGCGCACCGTGGCCGGCCGGTTCCGGTGCGGCGGCGGCCACCTGGTAGCCGCCGCCCTCGCCCGCCCGGTCGTACGCCGAGCCGGGCAGCTTGTCGCCGTACCGCTGGTGGACCAGTTGCTGGTACGCGGCCAGCGCCACCCCGTCCGCGCCCACCGAGCGGCGGGCCTCGTCGTCGAGCGGCAGCACCCGGCCGTCGCGCAGCGCGTACCACGCGTTGATCTGCGGTTCGCGGAACGCGGTGCCGCCGTCCGCCGCCGCCTTCGCCGCGTAGTCGCCCTCGTCGCCGCCCGAGGCGATGTTGACGACCCGCCAGTCGTCGCCCTGGCGGACCGTCCACACCGAAGCGGTCTGCCCGTCCGCCGCGACCACCTTGCTCGCGGTGAACTCCGCCTTCGCGACGGTCGCGCCCGGGGTGCCGGCCACGAAGGCGGCGTCCAGGGTGTACACCGGCACGGTGTCGCCGGCGAGCCGGGGCGTCTCGGCGGTCGCCGCCCGCGCCTCGTCGGCCGCGCCGATGGTCAGCTGCTGCGTCGGCGGGACGCCCTTGCGGGCGAAGAAGTGGCCGAGCCGGTCCAGCACGGCCGGGCTCCGCACGGCGTCGCGGGCCTTCGCCAGGTCGGCGGCGGCCACCGGCGCGGGCGCGCCGGCCGGTGCGTCGGCGTGCGCGGCCGGCGCGAGGGCCAGCACGACGCCGACCGCCAGCAGCACGGTGGCCGGCAGGGCGGTGGTGGCGGCCCGGCGGGTCTTCCCGAGGTCAGTCATGGTCGCCCCTCACGCGCCGATCCGGTACAGGGAGTGGGTCCACGAGAACGTGTCGTTGTTCACGTAGTACCAGTAGTCCGCCCAGTTGTAGCGGTAGTTGGAGGGCCACGGGTCGCCCCAGTAGACCCAGTTGTTGCCGGTGTCGTACCCGTAGAGGACGTGCATGTGCCCGCCGCCCGAGCTCCACTGGATGCGCGCCTCGATCGGCCGGTTCGCGTCCACCTCGGCCTGCACCGTGCTGTAGCGCAGGTAGCCGGTGACGTACGAACCGGGGTTGATGCCGATCCAGCCGAGCGCGTTCTGGACGTCGCCCAGCGTGGCCTGGCTGTTGGGGCAGCCGGAGTCGACCGAGCGGCCGAACGCCGCGTTGCAGAACTGGTTCTGGCTGTAGGTGTAGCCGAACCAGGTGGCGATGGTGTTCCCGCTCGCCGCCCAGCACCAGTTGGTCTGCTGTTGCTGCTGCATGGTGATGTTGAGCTTCTTGTACGTGCCGGCCAGGTCGGCCGTGCTGCCGGGCGCGGCGGCCTGGCGGACCTGGGCGTGCGGCCGGACCGGGGTGGGGACCCGGTCCTGGCCGGGAGCGGCGGCGGCCGGCGTGGCCGCGGCCGCGGTGAGCGCCGGGCCGAGCACGCCCAGCGCGAGCACCGAGACCGCGCGGCGCAGCCGTATCCGTGGAACTGGCATGGGGGAATGCCTCCTTGCACGAGCAGAGGGAAGTGCTGTGTGGGGGCGCGGTCCGGATCGCGCCATGAGCATCGCGCCGTTGACGAAGGCCGGTCAACGGGCGCCGCGGGCACCGCGGATCAGGTGTGAACGGGCGTGACCCGGTGTGAACACCGCCCGTGGAACGCCCGCGCGACACGCCCGGACGGGTGACAAACAGCCGGGCTGATGTGAATATTCACGGTCAAATCCTGGGCTCCCCACGCCCGTTCCCCAGGAGGAAGACATGCACCGCAGCGAGCACCCCGATCTCGCCGCCGCGCTGCGCACCGGCCCGTTCCACCTGGCCCTGCGCACCGCCATCACCGCCCGCGGCCTCGCCCTGCACCGCGTCCGGCGCCACCTCGCGCTGCGCGGCGTCCACGTGGGCCTCACCAGCCTCAGCTACTGGCAGCAGGGCCGACGGCGCCCCGAACGGCCGGAATCGCTCCGTGCCGTCGCCGCCCTGGAGGAGGTGCTGGACCTGCCCGAGCACTCCCTCACCCGGCTGCTCGGCCCGCGCCGCGCCGCCGACACCGCCCCCACCGGCCCGCCCGTGCGCCCCTACCGCGACCTCATCACCCCGGCCACGGCCGTCGACGACCTGCTCGCCACCATCGCCGGCCCCCGCGACACCGGGCTGCACACCATCACCCACATCGAGCGGATCCGCATCGGCCCCGACCGCCAGCTCGTCCGCCGCGACTCCCAGCACGCCCTGCGCGCCCACCGCGACGGCATCGACCGCTACCTGGCCATCTACCAGGGCGACCCGGGCTGCGACATCACCCGGGTCGGCGTCCGTGCCGAGGAGAACTGCCGCCCGGGCCGCGTCCGCCGCGACCAGGCCCACCACCTGCTCGTCGCCGAGCTCCTCCTCGACCGCCGGCTGCGGGCGGGCGACACCCACCTGCTCGGCTACGGCTTCGACGACGCGCCCTCGCCCGGGCCCAGCTGCGAGTACGTCCGCGGCTTCAACTCGGGCGCGGGCCAGTACGTCCTCCAGGTCACCTTCGACCCGGCCGCCCTGCCGGTCCGCTGCCACCGCTTCGCGCTCCACTCGCCGGGCGAAGCACCGTACGAGAGCGAGGAGCTGACGCTCGACGGGCACCACTGCGTGCACCTCGTCGCGACGGCGCTGACCCCGTGCCTGCTCGGGGTCCGGTGGGACTGGGAGTGATCCGCCGCGACGCGACGGGGCCGCGGCCGCTACCGCGTGAAGGCCACCCCCAGGCAGTCCTCCACCGGCCGGTACCCGATCTGCCGGTAGATCGAGTTGCTGACCGGGTTGGCCAGGTCGGTGTAGAGCAGCACCTGCGCGGCGCCCTCGGCGAGGGCGTGCGCCGTGGCGGCGGCCGTGACGGCGCTCGCGTAGCCGCGGCCGCGCCGGTCGGCGGGGGTGTAGACGGGGCCGATGCGGGACATCCCGGCGATCACCGGGCTGTTGCCGGCCAGCGCGACCGGCTCGCCGCCGTCCTCCCAGAGGTGCAGGCCCCCGGCGGCGGTGCGGTCGTCGACGGACCGCGGGATGTCGGGCGCCAGGACACCGGCCTCGGCCGCGAACTCCTCGTACCAGCAGATCACGAGCTCCCGGTCGGCCGCCGAGGCCTGCCGGTGGCGGCCGGCCGGCGGGCGCGGCGGGCCGGTCAGCCGGCCGAGCCGGTACAGCCGCTGGTTCTCCTTGACGGACTGCCGGCACCCGCTGGTCGCCGTCCACGCGGCGGCGAAGGCACGGACCGCGCCCACCCCGCCGGACACGCCGTCGACCTCCGCGAACTCCGGCCCGGCGGAGGCGAGTTCGGCGGCGAGCTCGGCCGCCGCGTCGGCCGGCATGCGGCCGAGCCGGGGCTCGTACGGCGGCGTCTGCAGGAAGGCGCCCAGGACCGGGCCGCCCGGGGCCGCGGTCCACCACCCGAAGGCCGGCGGCCGCTGCCCGAAGACGTGCGGCCCCGACTCGGCGAGCCGGTGTACGACCGTGAGCAGGACGGTGTTCTCGGCCGGGTGCGCGGCGAGGAAGCCGCCCGCCCGCTCGCGGAAGTCGTCGAGGGAACTGCTCAGGGTCCAGGCCATGCGCCATTCTCGCGCCGCCCCGGACACCGCCACCACCGATTAACCGGCCGCCGCGCGCCGCCCGCGGCTACTCGACGGCCACGCCCAGCCGCTCGCCCAGCACCGCCGCGTCCGTGGTCGGCGCGTCGCACGCGAAGTGCCGGCAGACGTACGCGGCGGGCGCCCCGCCCACCAGCGGCCGGTCGGCCAGCAGCGGCACCTCGGTGTCGCCGGTCGCCGGCGCCCCGACCGCCACGACCGCCCCCGGCGCGGTGGCCAGCAGCGCCGCCCGCCGCAGCGCGGCCGTCGCCGGGTCGTCCGCGGGGCCGACGACGGCGACCTCGCGCGGCCCGTCGAGCAGCGCCTCCGCGACGGCGAGGCCCCAGCCGATGAAGCGCGGCGCCCGGGCGGCGAGCGCGCCGACGATGCCGAGCGCCCGTTCGGCGGCGGTGCGGTGGCGGGCCGAGCCGGTGTAGGCGGCGTACGTGAGCAGGGCGCCGGCGGCGGCCGTCCAGCCGGACGGGGTCGCGTTGTCGGTCGGGTCCTGCGGGCGGCGGATCAGCTCCTCGGCGTCGTCGGCGGTGTCGTAGAGCGCGCCGGACGCCTCGTCGGTGAAGTGCTTGAGCACGGTGTCGAGGAGCCCGCCCGCCAGCTGGAGCCACTCCGCCCCGCCGGTGACGGCGTACAGCGCGAGGAAGCCCTCGGCGATGTCCGCGTAGTCCTCCAGCACGCCCGCGTTGGCGCCGGCCCGGCCGTCCCTGGAGGTGCGCAGCAGCCGCCCGTCGGGGGTGAGGTGGACGGCGAGCAGCAGGTCGGCGGCGCGCTCGGCGGCCTCGACGAGGTCGGGCCGGTCGAGGAGGGCGCCGGTCTCGGCGAGCGCGGCGATCGCGAGGCCGTTCCACGCGGCGACGACCTTGTCGTCGCGGGCGGGGGCCGGCCGCTCGGCACGGGCCGCGAGCAGCCGCTCCCTGATGGTCTCAAACTCGTCGAAGTCCTCGGGGTCGGCGAGGAGCTGGAGGACGGAGGTGCCGTGCTCGAACGTGCCGTCCGCGGTCACCGAGAACAGCCGGGCGGCGGTGGCGGCGTCGGCCGGGCCGAGGAGGTCCACCAGCTGGCCCGGCTCCCACACGTAGTACGCGCCCTCGGCGGAGGCGCCGGTCTCCCCGTCGAGGCTGTCGGCGTCCAGCGCGGAGGCGAACGCTCCCTCGGGCGTGCGCAGTTCGCGCAGCAGGAAGTCCGCCGTCGACAGCGCCACCCGGCGCGCCAGCGGGGACCCGGTGGCGCGCCACAGGTGCAGGTAGGCGCGCAGCAGGAGCGCGTTGTCGTACAGCATCTTCTCGAAGTGCGGCACGACCCACCCGGCGTCCACCGCGTACCGGGCGAAGCCGCCGCCGAGCTGGTCGTGGATGCCGCCGCGGGCCATCGCCTCGCCGGTGCGCACGGCCATCTCCAGCGCCGCCTGCGAGCCGGTGCGGGCGTGGTGGCGCAGCAGGTACTCGATCACCATGGCCGGCGGGAACTTGGGCGCGCCGCCGAAGCCGCCCCGCCGCTCGTCGAAGTCGCGGCCGAGGGTGACCAGCGCCTGGTGCAGGTCGGCCGCCGCGGGCGGGTGGTGCGCACCGGCCGAGTACACCGAGGCCCGCTCGGCGAGGTCGGCCCGGATCCGCCCGGCCACCTCGCCGACCTCCTCGCGCCGGTCCCGCCAGGCGGCCTCGACGCCCGCCAGCACCTGCCGGAAGGACGGCATGCCGTGCCGGGGCTGCGGCGGGAAGTACGTACCGAAGTAGAACGGCTCCTTGTCCGGCGTCAGGAACACCGTCATCGGCCAGCCGCCCTGCCCGGTGGCCGCCTGGACGGCCTCCATGTAGACGGCGTCGACGTCCGGCCGCTCCTCGCGGTCGACCTTGACGGCGACGAACCGCTCGTTGAGGTACCCGGCGACGTCCTCGTCCTCGAACGACTCGTGCGCCATGACGTGGCACCAGTGGCACGCCGCGTACCCGACGGACAGCAGCACGGGCACGCCGCGCCGGCGCGCCTCCTCGAAGGCCTCCGGGCTCCACGGCCACCAGTCCACCGGGTTGTCGGCGTGCTGCAGGAGGTAGGGCGAGGTCGCGTCCGCGAGACGGTTCGGCATGGCCCCATCCTCGCGCATCGGCGCCCGGACGGGGGCCCGGGGCTCACTCCTTCGGGGACTCCGGGTCCTCGGCGAAGTTGACCTTCTTGAACTGCCGGTTCATCGACTTGGCCAGGAACCAGGTGGCCACGCCGAGGGCGGCGAAGACAACGAAGCCGAGGAGACCGGGGGTGACCTTGGCGTCGTCGACGGCGAGGTCGGCGGCGAGGTGGACGAGGTTCACGGGGGCGCTCATATCTCTATGGTGGCCCGGCTCACGGCGAGCCGGGCCATCGGGGGGTGGTTCAGTCGCGCGTGTCGGCGGCCTCGGCCGCCAGGGTGGGGGTGCGCAGGCCGGCGAACAGGTCGTCCTCCGGCAGGTCCACGTCGATCAGGGTACGGGCGAGCTCGTAGTCCTCGGTGGGCCACACCTCGCGCTGGACCTCCAGCGGGACGCGGAACCACGGGCCGTCCGGGTCGATCTGGGTGGCGTGGGCGATCAGCGCGCGGTCGCGGGTCTCGAACCAGTCGTCGCAGCGCACCCGGGTGGTGATCTCGCGCTCCTTGCGGCCGCTCTTCTCCCAGTTCGCGATCCACTCGCCGTAGGGCGACTCGCGGCCCTGCTCGGTGAGGTGGGCGTGCAGCGCGCGGATGCGGTCCATCGGGAAGCCGTGGTTGTAGTACAGCTTCAGCGGCTGCCAGGGCTCGCCGGCCTCCGGGTAGGCGTCCGGGTCCCCGGCGGCGTCGAAGGCCGCCATCGTGATCTTGTGGGTCATGATGTGGTCGGGGTGCGGGTAGCCGCCGTTCTCGTCGTAGGTCGTGATGACCTGCGGGCGGAACTCGCGGATGAGCCGGACCAGCGGCTCGGCCGCTTCCTCCACGTCCTGCAGGGCGAAGCAGCCCTCGGGCAGCGGGGGCAGCGGGTCCCCCTCGGGCAGGCCGGAGTCGACGAAGCCCAGCCAGGCCTGCCGCACGCCGAGGATCGCCCGCGCGGCGTCCATCTCCTTGCGCCGGACCTCGTGGATGTTCTCCTCGACGTACGGGTCCCCCTGGAGCTTGGGGTTGAGGACCGACCCGCGCTCTCCCCCGGTGCAGGTGGCCACGAGCACGTCCACCCCCTGGTCGACGTACATGGCCATGGTGGCCGCGCCCTTGCTGGACTCGTCGTCCGGGTGGGCGTGCACCGCCATCAGTCGCAACTGCTCAGTCAACGCCTTGCGTTCCTTCCATATGGTCCGGGCGCCGGCGCGAAGCCGGCCCGCCCGTCGTCCGAGCCGCACACTCAGGGACCGTGTCACCGCGGGACCGGGCGGCCGGACGTCCACCGGCACGGCCGGGCCCCGCCCCGCCGCATCGGCCGCGGGCGTGCCCCTCCTATAGTGACGGACTGGAGGAGCGTCGCATTCCCCCGCACCACCCGCGCGGCCCTTCCCCGGAGAGGACTCGTCCCGATGACCGCAGACACCACCACCGCCAAGCTGCCCGAGGGGCGCTACGGCAAGAGCGCCGACCGTGAGGCGGACCGCCGCCTGAAGGTCGTCGGCGCGGTCTGCGGCGTGCTGGGCCTCGGCGTGATCGCCTGGCTGGGCGGCTCGTACCTGCTCCGCGAGACGGCGATCAACGGTTCGGTGCCGACCTTCCAGGTGGTGTCGGACTCCGAGGTGCAGCTGCACCTCTCGGTGAGCAAGGGCGACGGGACGGCCGGCAGCTGCACCGTCCGCTCGCAGGGCTCCGACGGCTCCGTGGTCGGCCTGGCCGACTTCCCCGTCCCCGCCGCGGGCTCCGGCTACGACGCCGTGGTCAGCCTGCGCACCACCGCCCGGGGCACCACCGCCGAGCTCCTGGGCTGCACGCCCGCCAAGTGACCCGCGAACCGCCGGGTATCCGGTGGCGCCGCGCCCGGCAACCCGCGCATATTCGATCTCGCGAACGGGCATCCAGACAGGGGCCCGCACCGCTCGCTGTACACCTTGGCGCAACGCCGCCGTCAATGGCGCGCAAACGACTATCCCGCTTGTCGGCAGGACTTGTTAGGCTCGTGGTTTCGCCCCTTCCGCACCGGATGGTACGGGAGCGGGCGTTGCTTTGTAGTTGAGACCGATATCACCACCAACCCCCTGCTGACGACTCACACCCTCAGCACAGCCCCAGCACCTACGAGGAGCACCTGTGACCCAGACCAGTGAGAACGTGACCTGGCTCACTCAGGCCGGCTACGACCAGCTCAAGGCCGAGCTGGATCACCTGACCGGACCCTGGCGCATCGAGATCGCCCAGAAGATCGAGGCGGCGCGCGAGGAGGGCGACCTCAAGGAGAACGCCGGTTACCACGCCGCCAAGGAGGAGCAGGGCAAGTACGAGCTGCGCATCCGCCAGCTCACCCAGCTCCTGGAGCGCGCCAAGGTCGGCGAGGCCCCCGCGGACTCGGGCGTGGTGGCCCCGGGCATGATCGTCACGATCGCCTTCGACGGCGACGAGGACGACACCATGGAGTTCCTGCTCGCCTCGCGCGAGGTGGCCAGCTCCGGCGACCTGGACGTGTACTCGCCGCAGTCCCCGCTGGGCCGCGCGATCGACGGCAAGCAGATCGGCGACGAGGCCACCTACGAGCTGCCCAACGGCCGGCCCGCCATGGTGAAGATCCTCAAGGTCACGCCGCACGCCGGCTGATCCACCCCGGTTCACACCCCCCGGAACACAGCACGGCGAAGGGCGGCCGCGGAGCTCCGCGGTCGCCCTTCGGCACGTCCGGACGGCGATCAGCCCGCGGCCGAGCGGTACTTGCGCACCGACAGCCACGAGAACACCGCCGTGATCAGCACCGACCAGGCCAGCGACACCAGCGCCGCGTGCTGCATCGGCCAGGCGCTGTCCACCGGCCCGACCTGGTTGCCGAAGAGGTCCCGGCAGGCCTGCACGGTGGCGCTGAACGGGTTCCAGTACGCGACGCCCTGCAGCCAGCCCGGCATCGAGCTGACCGGCACGAACGCGTTGGACACGAAGGTCAGCGGGAACAGCCAGATCAGACCGGCCGAGGTGGCCGCCTCCGGGCTGCGCACCGACAGGCCGATCAGCGCGCCGATCCACGAGAAGGCGTAGCCGAGCAGGAGCAGCAGCACGAACGCGCCGAGCGCCTTCAGGATCCCGTCGTGGATCCGCCAGCCGACCGCCAGCGCGACCAGGGCCAGCACGATCACGGTGAACGCCGTCTGGACCAGGTCGGCCAGGGTGCGCCCGACCAGCACCGCCGAGCGGGCCATCGGCAGCGAGCGGAACCGGTCCACCAGGCCCTTGGTCATGTCCTCCGCGATGCCGGCCGAGGCCCCGGCGGTCGCGAACGTGACGGTCTGGGCGAAGATGCCGGCCATCAGGAACTGGATGTAGGAGTTGGAGCTGGCCTGCGTCCCGGGGATCTGGATCGCGCCGCCCATGACGTAGGAGAACAGCAGCACGAACATGACGGGCTGCATGAGCCCGAAGACCACGATCTCCGGGATCCGCGACATCCGGCGCAGGTTGCGCTTGGCGACGACCCAGGAGTCGTGCAGGGTCGCGGAGAGACCCCGGCGCTGGCGGGGCACCGCCCCGCCGATCGCGTGCTCGGTGGCGGTCGTCATCTCAGCGCTCCGTTCCGGCCGCGACGGCCTGCTCGTCCCGGCCCTCGCCGCCGTCCCCGCCGGCCCCGTCGGCCCCGTCGGCCCCGCCCTTGCCGCGCCCGCCCTTGCCGCGGCCCTTGGCGCCCGCGCCGTTCTCGTCGTCCGCGGACTCGGCGACGTGCCCGGTGAGCGTCAGGAAGACGTCGTCCAGGGTCGGGCGGCGCAGGCCGATGTCGTCGATCTCGATCGAGCGGGCGTCGAGCTCGCGGATCGCGTCCGCGAGGACCCGGGCGCCGCCGCTGACCGGGACGGTGATCCTCCGGGTGTTGCGCTCGACCGCGGGCTCGCCGAGCGCGTAGCCGGACAGCGCCGCGACCGCCGCGGGGACGTCGTCGGCGCGGTGCACGACGACCTCGATGCGCTCGCCGCCGATCTGCGCCTTGAGCTGGTCGGCGGTGCCGCGGGCGATCACCCGGCCGTGGTCGACCACGGCGATGTCGTGGGCGAGGCGGTCGGCCTCCTCCAGGTACTGGGTGGTGAGCAGCAGCGTGGTGCCCTGCTCGACCAGGGTCTCGATGACCTCCCAGAGCGCGAGCCGGTTGCGCGGGTCGAGGCCGGTGGTCGGCTCGTCGAGGAACATCACCGGCGGCCGGACGACCAGCGCGGCGGCGAGGTCGAGGCGCCGGCGCATGCCGCCCGAGTACGTCTTGGCGGTGCGGTCCTTGGCCTCGGTGAGGTTGAACCACTCCAGGAGCTCCAGCGCGCGGGCCTTCGCGTCACGCGCCGTCATCTGGTAGAGCTCGCCGACCATCTGGAGGTTCTCGAAGCCGGTCAGGTACTCGTCGACGGCGGCGTACTGACCGGAGAGGCCGATCAGGCTGCGGACCCGGTTGGGGTGCTTGAGCACGTCGACCCCGGCGACCACGGCCCGCCCGGAATCCGGTTGCAGCAGGGTGGTGAGGACGCGCACGGTGGTCGTCTTGCCGGCGCCGTTGGGGCCGAGCAGCCCGAGCACCGTGCCCTCGGGGACGTCCAGGCTGACGCCGTCGAGGGCTCGTACGTCGCCGAAGGTCTTCACCAGGTTCTCGGCTTGGATGGCTGGCGCCATGGCCTGCCTCATCTCCTCGGACGAAATGGGCGATCTGTCCCACTGTGCCCCGAGTGCGGCAACGCGGGCGACTCGGTTTTCGCCCATGGACAGGGAACGCGATGTATCGCGAGTCTGGCAGCTCACGATATATCGCGTCAAGGGATTTCAAAGACCCGCCCCCGCGGCCGCCGGAGCACCCTCAGGCGCCGACGACGTACCCCGCGTCCCGCAGCTCGCCGACCACCAGCGCGCAGTGCTCCGGCCCCTTGGTCTCCAGGTGCAGGTCGACCTCGACCTCCGTCAGCCCGAGCCGCGGGTCGGTCCGCACGTGCGCGACGTCCAGCACGTTCGCGTCCACCCTGGTCAGGACGCCCAGCAGGTCCGCCAGCGCGCCCGGCTTGTCGGCGAGGCGCACCCGCAGCGACAGGTAGCGCCCGGCCGCCGCCAGCCCGTGCCGCAGCACCCGCTGCATCAGCTGCGGGTCGATGTTGCCGCCCGACAGGACGGCCACCACCGGGCCGTCGAAGGTGCCCGGCTGCTCCAGCAGCGCCGCGATCGGGGCCGCCCCGGCCGGTTCGACGACGAGCTTCAGCCGCTCCAGGCCGAGCAGCAGCGCCCGCGACAGCGCGTCCTCGGAGACCGTCCGGATCCCGTCCGCCAGCATGTTGACCACCTCGAACGGGATGTCCCCCGGGCGGCCGACCATGATCCCGTCCGCCATCGTGGCGAAGCGCTCCAGCGACACCGGCCGCCCGGCGGCCAGCGAGGGCGGGTAGGCGGCGGCGCCCGCCGCCTGCACGCCGACCACCCGCACGTCCGGCCGCAGCGGCTTGACCGCCGCCGCGATCCCGGCCAGCAGCCCGCCGCCGCCCACGCCGACCAGGATGGTCCGCACCTCGGGGCACTGCTCCAGGATCTCCAGGCCCACGGTGGCCTGGCCGGTGACCACGTCCCAGTGGTCGAAGGGGTGGATGAAGACCGCGCCGGTCGTCTCCGAGTACTGCTGCGCGGCCTGCAGCGCCTCGTCCACCGTGCTGCCGTGCAGCCGGACCTCGGCGCCGTAGTCACGGGTCGCCGCGACCTTCGGCAGCGGCGCGGCCACCGGCATGAAGACGGTCGAGCGGACGCCCAGGAGCGAGGCCGCCAGCGCCACCCCCTGGGCGTGGTTCCCGGCGCTCGCCGCGACCACTCCGCCGGCCCGCTGCACCGGCGTGAGTCCCGCGATCCGCACGTACGCCCCGCGCAGCTTGAACGAGCCGGTGCGCTGGAGGTTCTCGCACTTCAGGTGGACCGGCGCGCCGATCAGCGACGACAGGTGGCGGCTGCCCTCCATCGGGGTCACCCGGGCGACCCCGGCCAGCATCTTCTGGGCCCCGCGGACGTCGTCGAGGGTGATCGGCAGGTTGCGCATACCGCCAGCCTACGGCGGCGGCGGCCGGCAATCCGGCATGCCGGGACTGTTCCCGGGCCAGCCCCGCCCGCGTAATCTGCTGCTTCTGAGCCTCCCTCACCGCACGACGATCGTGAGCCGCGATGACGACGACCTCGCCCCAGGCCACCGACCGCACCGACCCCGTGCACAGCCAACTCCAGTACCAGCTGGCGGTGTTCGCCCGCCGGATGGAACAGGTCCGGACCTCCGACGGCCTCGGCGCGCTGGACCGGGCCGCCTACCTGCTGCTCGACCGCCTGGAGCGGCACGGGCCGGCCAACGTCAAGGCACTGGCCGACGCGCTCGGCGTGGACTCCTCCACGGTGACCCGCCAGGTCGCCCCGCTGGTGGCGGCCGGGCTGGTCGGGGGGGGGGGGGGGCCCGCCCCCCCCCCCGCCCCGGGCGCCGCCCGCCCCCCCCGCGGGGGCCCCCCCCGGGGGGGTGTGGCCGCCGGCCCTGGCCCCGCGGGGTGGGTATAAAAACT
>NZ_JBHWGD010000053.1:0-2537 GCF_042733235.1 Kitasatospora sp. NPDC059722 | reverse complement strand
CAACTTCACGCCTCGGGCGGCCGCGCCGGGAGTGCACACCCCCCCGGTGCCCCGCCGGGGCGCCCGGGGGGGGGGGGGGGGGGGGGGGGGCGGGCCCCCCCCCCCCCCCCCCCGTCGCGCCGTGCGCCTCGCGCTGACCCCGCTCGGTGCCCACCGGCTGTGCGAAGTCCGCGACGGCAGAGCCGAGTTGACCCGCCGCCTGGTGGCCGGCTGGCACCCGGAGGAACAGCACGCGTTCTGCGCGCTGCTGGCCCGCTTCAACCTCGCGATGGAGTCCTACACCGCGGACCGGCACGGCCACCAGCCGTAGCGGCGACGCCCTCGGGCGCCTTGGCCGGCGAGTGAGCGCCCTTAGCCGAGCGCCTGCTTGAGGTCGGCCAGCAGGTCGTCGATCGACTCGATGCCGACGGACACCCGGACCAGGTCGGCCGGGACCTCCAGCGGCGAGCCGGCCGCGGAGGCGTGGGTCATCCGGCCCGGGTGCTCGATCAGCGACTCCACGCCGCCGAGCGACTCGCCGAGGGTGAACAGCCGCGCCCGGTTGCAGACCTCGACCGCCGCCTCCTCGCCGCCCGCGACCCGGAACGACACCATGCCGCCGAAGGCCTTCATCTGCTTGGCCGCGATGTCGTGGCCGGGGTGCTCGGGCAGGCCCGGGTACAGCACCTCGCTGACCTTGGGGTGGCTCGCCAGCAGCTCGGCGACCCGCTCGGCGTTGGCGCTGTGGCGGTCCATCCGGACGCCCAGCGTCTTGATGCCGCGCAGCACCAGCCAGGCGTCGAACGGCCCGGAGACGGCGCCCATCGCGTTCTGGTGGTAGGCCACCTCCTCGCCGAGGGCCGCGTCGGCCAGCACCAGCGCACCGCCGACGACGTCCGAGTGGCCGCCCATGTACTTGGTGGTGGAGTGCACGACCGCGTCCGCGCCGAGCGAGATCGGCTGCTGCAGGTACGGGCTGGCGAAGGTGTTGTCGACCACCAGCAGCGCGCCGTGGCCGTGCGCGATCTCGGCGAGCGCGGCCAGGTCGGTGATGCCCAGCAGCGGGTTGGACGGGGTCTCCACCCAGACCGCGCGGGTGTTGGGCCGCAGCGCGGCGCGGACGGTGGCCAGGTCCTGGGTGTTGGCGACGGAGAACTCGACGCCCCAGCGGGTCAGCACCTTGGCGAACAGCCGGAAGGTGCCGCCGTAGGCGTCGTTGGGGATCACGATGTGGTCGCCCGGCTTGAGGATGGTGCGCAGGAGGGTGTCCTCGGCGGCGAGGCCGGAGGCGAAGGCGAGGCCGCGGGCGCCGCCCTCCAGCGCCGCGAGGCACTCCTCCAGCGCCGTGCGGGTCGGGTTGGCGCTGCGGCTGTACTCGTAACCGCCCCGCAGGCCGCCCACCCCGTCCTGCTTGTAGGTGGACACCTGGTAGATCGGCGTGACGACGGCCCCGGTCTGGGGGTCTGCCTCCTGACCCGCGTGGATGGCGAGGGTCTCGAAGCCCTGGGGAAGCTGGTGCTCGGTCATAGGTCGAGCGTAGTGGCCGTTCGCCCGGGCGCCCGCCGGAATGGCGGGACGGAATGGGGCGGCGCCTCCCCGCGTTGAACCCTGCGCAACCCTCCCTACCCCGATGGAGCAGGCCGTGCTGTTCAACCGCCACAAGACCTCGCTCGTCCCGGCCGCCCAGGCCCTGCCCGGCCGGGAGTCGCCGGCCTTCGCCCTGCGCGAGCCGCACACCGTCCTCGGGAACCCGCTGGCCGGCCCGTACCCGGAGGGCCTGGAGGTCGCCGACTTCGGGCTGGGCTGCTTCTGGGGCGCCGAGCGCACGTTCTGGCGGGTGCCCGGCGTCTGGACGACGCTGGTCGGCTACCAGGGCGGCCACACGCCGAACCCGACGTACGACGAGGTGTGCAGCGGGCTGACCGGGCACACCGAGGCGGTCCGGGTGGTGTTCGACCCGGCGGTGGTCTCCTACGAGCGGCTGCTGAAGACCTTCTGGGAGGCGCACGACCCGACCCAGGGCAACCGCCAGGGCAACGACGTCGGCACCCAGTACCGCTCCGCCGTCTACACCCACTCCCCCGCCCAGGCCGCCGCCGCGACGGCCACCAGGGACGCCTTCCAGCCGGCCCTGACGGCGCTCGGCCTCGGCCCGGTCACCACCGAGATCGCCCCGGCCGGCCCGTTCTACCCGGCCGAGCCGTACCACCAGCAGTACCTCTCCGACGCCAAGAACCCCAACGGCTACTGCGGCCTCGGCGGCACCGGCGCCTCCTGCCCGATCGGTGTGGCCCGCACCGAGGGCTGACGGCCCGGCGACGGTCCCGGGGCCCGGCCACCCGAGGTGACCGGGCCCCGGCCCGGGCGCAGACTGGAATGGCCAGCAGGGACGGCCCGGCCACCACTGCGGGGGGCGGGCCCGCCCGCGGGGGCGGGCGCGGGGGGCCAGCCGCAGGGTGCCCCCGCGGCCCGCCAGCGCGGTGGCCCCGGCGGCCTGGGTGAGCGCGAGGGCCTGGCGCAACCGGGCCCGTCCGGCGTCCGTGTGCCCGGTGGCCGCG
>NZ_JBHWGD010000052.1:2575-65463 GCF_042733235.1 Kitasatospora sp. NPDC059722 | reverse complement strand
GGCGGAGGAGGGAGTCCATGCGGAGCATCGGCGACCGACGACAACGCGGCGAGGCGCGTGCCCAGACGTCGCACGGCAGGCGGGGGTTCGAAGACCAGCCCTAGCCTTTGACGGCTCCCTCTTCCACGCCCTTGAAGAAGAAGCGCTGGCAGGCGGCGAACACCAGGACGATCGGCAGGAAGGCGATCATCGTGCCGGCCGCGATCAGCCGGGGGTTCGCGGAGAACGTGCCGTTGAGGTACTGGAGTCCGACGGTGAGCGTGTACTTCTGCGGGTCGTTGAGCACGATCAGCGGCCACAGGAAGTCGTCCCAGGCGCCGATGAACGTGAAGATGACGATCACGCTGAGCATGCCGCGCACGTTCGGCAGGCCGATGTGCCACAGCCGCTGCCACACGGTGGCGCCGTCGACCAGGGCGGCCTGGTCGAGTTCGGCGGGCACGGCGGCGAACGCCGTCCGCATCAGCAGCACGTTGAGCATCGCGAGCGCGCCGGGCAGCGCCACGCCGACCAGGCTGTCGGCCAGGCCGAGGCTGCGCACGAGCACGTACTGGGAGACGATCGTGACCTCGCCGGGCAGCACGAGCGTGGCGAGGAACAGGCCGAACACGAGCTTGGCGCCGCGGAACCGCAGCCGGGCGAGCGCGTAGCCGGCGAGGGTGCAGCCGGCGACGTTGCCCGCGATGCAGATCGCGGCCACGATCACGGAGTTGAGGGCGTAGGTCCACACCGGGATGGTGTCGGCGACCTTCCCGTAGTTGCCGAAGGTCAGGTCCTCGGGCAGGAAGTCCGGCGTCCGGGTGTACACGTCCTCGCCCGGGCCCTTGAGGGACGTGGACAGCTGCCACAGGAACGGGCCGATGACGAGGAGCAGCACGAGGACGAGGAGTGCGTAGCGTGCCGCCGTCTGCGCGGGGGTGGGGGTGTTGAAGGCCCTGGAGCGTCGGGTCGCCATCGGGTTCAGTCCGCCTTCCGGTTCAGGCGCGTCAGGAGCAGCATCGGGCCGAGCGTGATGACGAACAGCAGCAGGCTGAGCGCGGAGGCGTAGCCGAGGTGGCCGGTGAAGCCGCGGCTGTACATCTGGATGAGCATCACCACGGACATGTCCCGGCCGCCGGGGCCGCCCTGGCCGTTGGAGAGCACGTACAGCTCGGAGAAGACGCGCAGGGAGCTGACCGAGATGAGTACGGAGACGAGCATCATCGTCGGCCGCACGCCCGGGAGCGTGACGTGCCACAGCCGGCGCAGCGGGCTCGCGCCGTCGACGGCGGCGGCCTCGTGCAGCTCGCGCGGCACGTTGGCGAGGGCGGACAGGTAGATGACCATGTAGTAGCCGAGGCCCTTCCACGTGGTCAGGGCGATGGCGCTGAAGAGCAGGAGCCAGCGGTCGGTGAGGAAGGTGACCGGGGTGTCGGTGAGTCCGCTCTGCTGGAGGACGCCGTTGACGAGGCCGCGGTCGTCCAGCACCCAGCCCCAGATCAGTGCGACGACGACGGCGGAGGCGATGACGGGCGTGTAGAAGGCGGTGCGGAAGAAGGTGATGCCGGGGGCCTTCCGCTGGACGAGGAGGGCGAGCAGCAGCGGCAGGACCGTCAGGAGGGGCAGGCAGACCAGCATGAAGACGATGCTGTTGAGCAGGGCGTCGGCGAGCTGCTCGTCGTCGAGGAGGCGTCCGTAGTTCTCCAGGCCGGTGAACGTGCCGCCGCCCAGCGGCTTGGCGTTGGTGAAGGACAGGATCACCGTGTTGACGGCCGGCCACAGGTTGAAGACGGCCAGCCAGAGTAACGCGGGCCCGGCGAGCAGCCAGGGTGTGAACCAGCGCCGGTGGGTCATGCGGAGTGCCTTCCTGGGGCCTGGGGGCGGTGCGGTCGTTCCCGGGAGCGGCGGGGTGGGGGCGCCCGCCGTCCGGGCCCGCGGGATCAGCCCTTGAGCAGCTTGTCGCACTGCTGGACCGCGGAGTCGAGCGCCTGCTTGGAGCTCGCCTGGCCGCTGATCGCCAGGGCGATCTGCTGGTTGACGACCGTGCTCATCGCGTCGTCGATCACGACGGGCTGGATGAGCTTCGCCTTGGCCAGCGAGGCGAAGGCGATCACCTTGGCGTCGCCCGCGTTGGTGCCGTCGCCCTTGCTGAAGAACGGGTCGTCGGCGGAGGCCTTGGTGGACGGGAAGACGCTGGTCAGGTGGGCCAGCCCGGCCTGGTTCTCGGGGCTGGTGAGCCAGCGGGCCAGGGCCACCGCGGCGGCCGGGTTCTTGGTGCTCTTCGGGATGGACACGCCCTGGACGTACAGCGGCGGCGTGTTGAACGCGGCGGACGGGACGACCTTGGGGGCGAGCGTCGGGTTGTCGGTGGCGAGCGAGGTGATGTAGTTGGCGCCGGCGGTGGTCCAGGCCGCGGTGCCGGAGTTGAAGAGCTTGCTGTTGCCCGCGTAGGTGTTGGTGAGGACGTCGTTGGGCAGCAGGCCCTCCTTGAAGGCGTCGCGGTACTTGTCGAGCAGTGCGGCGGCTTCGGGGGTGTTGAAGGTGAAGGACTTGCCGTCGTCGGCCATGATCTTCACGCCGGCGTTGTAGAGGTCGCCGATGCCCGGCTTGCGGCTCATCAGGTAGGCCTTGCCGCCGGACCTGTCCTTCATGACGCGGGCCTGGGCGATGAGTTCGTCCAGGTTGGCGGGGAGCTTCTTCGGGTCCAGGCCGTTCTGGCTGAGGAGGTCCGAACTCCAGTAGTTCACATCGGTGTTGAGGTACCAGGGGTAGCCGTAGACGCCGTCCTGGCCGACGAAGCGGTAGGCGTCGACGCCGCCGCTGACGTACTCGTCGGCGAGCTTCGGGTCGGCCTTGGAGACGTCGAGGAGGAGGTCCTTCTTCGCCAGGGGGAGGGCGAAGTCCGGCGGGAGGTTGACCACGTCGGGGAGGTCGCCCGCGGCGGCCTGGCTGAGCACCTTGTTGGAGTAGCCGTCGCCGGGCTGGTCCAGCCAGTCGACCTCGACGCCCGGGTACTTCTTCTTGAAGCCGTCGATCACGCCCTGCATGTAGTCGGTGAACTTCGGCTTGAGCGCCCAGGTCTGGAGCGAGACCTTCCCCTTGACCTCGCCGGTCGCGGCCGCACTGGCCACGCTGTCGCCGTTCTTGCTGTCACCGGAGCCGAGTCCGCAGCCGGCGAGTGCGGCGGCGGTGACCGCCGTTGTCGTCAGTGCCGCCCAGATTCTTCGCATTGAGGGTCTCCCGGTCCTGGGTAGGTGGGATTGCGCCGGCTGGTGTGCCGTCTTCCTGAAACCTCATTTGCTAAACCGGTCTAGCTATTTCAGGGACTATGCTCCGACCTAACTCGGCTGTCAATATGAGCTAGCGGCTGGGGGTGGCGCCAAAAGTCCGCGTGCAAGGTGTAGGCAGTGCTGTGCCCTCGCTGTGCGCTGGGTTGAGACCCGCTGGAGTGACGCAGAAGCATGTTACGGTTACCCAGTGTTGACGGCAGTTCAGGTCAAGCTGATGCCGTCGCCGGATGTGGCGACGGCACTGCGCGACACCCTGTCCACGTGCAACCGAGAGGCCAACCGTGTCTCCGAGCTGGCTTTTCGTACGGGGGAGCAGTCCCGGAGGGCCTTGCAAAGCGCGGCCTACCTCAAGCTGAAGGGTGCCGGGCTGTCCGCGCAGCCCGCGCTGCATGTCATACGCAAGGTCGCCGACGCCTATGCCACCCTGGCGGCGAACATCCGCGCCGGGAATCTCGGCGGGCCCGGCGACAAGCGACGCGAACGCGCCGAGTCCAAACCGATCAGTTTCCGCCCCGATGCCGCTCAGGCATACGACGACCGCTGCCTGTCCTGGCGGCTGGATGATCGGACGGTGAGCATCTGGACCACCGCTGGCCGCGTGAAGAGCATCCCCTTCGCGTGCTCCGCAGAGGTCCTTGCGATGCTCCGTGAGCACCGTAAGGGCGAAACCGATTTGGTGGCGCGCGATGGCGCGTTCTACCTGATGGCAGCCTGCAACGTAGCCGAGGCTGAGGCGTTCGAGCCGACCGGATGGATCGGCGTGGACCTCGGTATCACCAACATCGCCACCACCAGCATCGGTTACCGTGCCGCCGGACGCGGCCTGAACCGGCACCGCAAGCGCATGCAGGACCTGCGGGCCAAGCTTCAGACGAAGGGCACCAAGTCAGCCAAGCGGGTGTTGAAGCGGCTCTCCCGTAAGGAGTCCCGCCGCGCCAGGGACGTCAACCACTGTATCTCCAAGCGCATCGTGACCGAGGCTGAACGCACCACTGCCGGAATCGGACTGGAAGACCTATCCGGTATTCGGCAGCGGGCACGGCTCCGCAAGCCCCAACGGGTTACGCTGCACTCCTGGGCCTTTGCCCAACTCGGCGCCTTCGTCGCCTACAAGGCCAAACGGGCCGGCGTCCCGGTGGTGTACGTCGACCCGGCATACACCAGCCAGGAATGCTCCGTGTGCCACTACACAGACCGTAGGAACCGGCCTGATCAGGCCGCCTTCGCATGCCGGTCGTGCGGCGTCGTTGCGCACGCCGACCGGAACGCTTCCCGCAACATCGCCCACCGGGCAGAGGCTGCGTGGAACGCGGGGCGGCGGTCATCCGCCCCTGCCCCCGCACCATAGGGTGCGGAGGCTGGACGTGGGAGTCCACCCAACAGCCAGTTGGGCGCTACCTGCAAGCTTGGCCCCTCATGGCCGAGTGAAGTTGACGAGAGGAGTCGGGTCCCGTGGGCAGACCGACGATCGCCGACATCGCCCGACAGGCCGGTGTCTCCAAGGGCGCGGTGTCCTTCGCGCTCAACGGGCGACCCGGCGTGAGCGAGGCGACCAGGGCCCGGATCCTGCGGGTCGCCGAGGAGATGAACTGGCGGCCGCACAGCGCCGCCCGCGCCCTCGGCGGCGCCCGGGCCGACGCCGTCGGCCTCGTGATCGCCCGGCCCGCCCGCACCATCGGGGTCGAGCCGTTCTTCGGCCAGCTGCTCTCCGGGCTCCAGGCGGTGCTCTCGGCCAGCTCGGTCGCGCTGCACCTGATGGTCGTCGAGGACACCGCCGCCGAGATCGGGGTCTACCGGCGCTGGGCCTCCGAGCACCGCGTCGACGGCTTCATCGTCGTCGACCTGCAGACCCGCGACCCGCGGCTGCCCGTACTGGACGAACTCGGGCTGCCCGCGGTCGTCCTGGGCGGGCCCGGCAAGGGCGGCGGCCGGCTGCGGATCTGGGCCGACGACCGGGAGGCGATGCTCTCCATCGTCGACTACCTGGCCGCCATCGGGCACCGCAGGATCGCCCACCTCGCCGGGCTCCCGCACTTCCAGCACACCCAGCGGCGGATCCGCGCGCTGCGCGACGCCTCGCGTCGGCTCGGGCTGGAGGAGGCGGTCTCGGTGCCGACCGACTTCAGCGACGCCGAGGGCGCCGCGGCCACCCGCACGCTGCTCTCGCGCGCCCGGCGGCCCACCGCGATCGTCTACGACAGCGACGTGATGGCGGTGGCCGGCCTGGGCGTCGCCGGCGAGATGGGGGTCGCGGTGCCCGGCGAGCTGTCAATCGTCTCCTTCGACGACTCGGTGCTCGCCCGGATCGTCCACCCGCCGCTCACCGCGCTCAGCCGGGACACCTTCGCCCTCGGCGAGCAGGTGGCGCGCAGCCTGCTGGAGGCCCTGGACGGGGCCGGGCCCGGGCGGGACCTCCAGATGCCGACGCCGCGGCTGACCGTCCGGGAGTCGACGGCGCCGCCCGGGGCCGCGGCCGTTTCACCCGTGGGGGCGGTTGTTGCGCGGGTCGTTGACAGCGGTTCTGAACCGGTTTAGCCTCGCTGCGCCGAGGGGGTCCGGCACCCTGCCCGTTGATTGCGTACCGTCAGCCGATCGCCGGCGCCTCCTCCGATGCGCATCGTCACGCCCGCATGCACCCGGGCCCGCCGCGCCGGTGGGCCCGCGCCCCTCCTCCGCTCGATCGGAGTCAGCGCATGTCCAGACGTCTCCCCCTGCTGCTCAGTGCCGCGCTCGCCGCCGCCGCGCTGGGCGTCGTGCCCGCCGCCCACGCCTCGCCCGCCGCACCCCCGCCCGCCGCACCCCCGGCCGTGAAGGCCGCCGCGGCCGGCAGCCAGCCCTACGCGTCGTACTGGTACCCCGGCACCATCCTCACCTGGGACCCGTCCACCGACCCCGACGCTCGCTTCAACCGCTCCCGCGTCCCCCTCCAGCCGCGCACCAGCGACCCGTCCCTCGCGGCCAACCCCAACGCCCGTGCGGGGGAAGGGAAGATAGCCTCCCTGGTCTCCTTCGCCCCCACCTCGAACAACCCCTCCCAGGGCTCCGCCGACCCCAACTACTACGCCTTCGGCTACTGGCAGTACGTCGACAAGCTCGTCTTCTGGGGCGGCTCGGCGGGTGAAGGTCTCATCCTCGCCCCCAACCCGACCGTCATCGACGCGGCCCACCGCAACGGCGTCAAGGTCTACGGCACCGTCTTCTTCCCGCCCGCGGCCTACGGCGGCCAACTGCAGTGGGTACGCGACTTCGTCCAGAAGTCCGGCGACCGCTACCCCGTCGCCGACAAGCTCGTCCAGGCCGCCCAGTACTACGGCTTCGACGGCTGGTTCATCAACCAGGAGACGGGCGGCGGCGATCAGGCCCTCGCAGGTCAGCTGCGCGACCTCATGCAGTACACCAAGGCGCGCAGCGGCGGCACCGACTTCATGTGGTACGACGCCATGACCACCTCCGGCGCCGTCGACTGGCAGAATGCGTTCACCACCGCGAACTCGCCGTTCCTGCAGGACGGTTCGAAGCGCACCTCGGACTCGATGTTCCTCAACTTCGGCTGGACGCCGTCGGGTCTGGACTCCTCCCGCACGCTGGCCCGGCAACTCGGCCGCAGCGAGTACGAGCTCTACTCCGGCATCGACACCGAGGCCAACGGCTCCAACACGAGCGTCGACTGGAACACGCTCTTCCCCGCCGGGCAGCCGCACACCACCTCGCTCGGCCTCTACCGGCCCGAGTGGACCTGGAAGTCGGCCACCGACCGCAACGACTTCTACGCCAAGGACTCCCGCTACTGGGTCGGCGCCAACGCCGACCCCTCCAACACCAACCTGTCCGACTCCTGGCCCGGCCTCGCCAGTTACGTCGCCGAGTCCTCGCCCGTCACGGCCAAGCCGTTCGTCACCAACTTCGACACCGGGCAAGGGGACTTCTACAACGCCGGCGGCACCCGCGTGGCCACCGGCGGCTGGAACAACCTCTCCCTCCAGGACGTCCCGCCCACCTACCGCTGGATCGTCGACTCCGACGGCAGCAGGCTCACCCCGTCCGTCGACTTCACCGACGCCTACCAGGGCGGCTCCTCGCTGCGCCTCACCGGCACGCTCGACTCCGCCAACACCGTGCGGCTCTACCAGACCAGCCTGCCCGTCGCGGCGGACACGCGGCTGTCGATGGTCGTGAAGACTCCGGGCGCCGGCCCGACCAAGCTCAAGGCCGCAGTCTCCTTCACCGACGCGCCGGACAGCTTCACCACCCTCGACGTGGGCGCCGACACCGGTACGGGCTGGGAGCGCCACACCCTCGACCTGTCGCCGTACGCGGGCCGCACGATTGCCCAGATCGGGCTCCGGGTCGAAGGGTCCGACCCCGCGTACGACGTCCGGATCGGCCAACTCGCCGTCTACGACGGCTCGGTGGAGGCTCCGGCCGCGCCCGCAGGGCTCACCGTCCTCGGCGCGAGCGACGTGGTGGCCGGCGCCAGCCAGTCCCTGCGGCTCTCGTGGACGGCGGCGCCCGGCGGAAACGTCCACCACTACGAGGTGTACCGGCGCAACGCCGACGGCACCCGGACGTTCCTCGGGGCCACGCCCAACGATGCCTATTTCGTCGGCAAGTTGGACCGGGCGGGCGGCGAGGACAGCACGGTGGTCGACGTCGAGGCGGTCTCGACGACGTACGGCCGCTCGGCGGCCGCGTCCACCGCGGTGGCCTGGACGGCCGCGCCCTCCGGCAGCAACCTCGCGCTCAACCGGCCCGCCACCGCCTCCGGCCAGCCGGGATCACAGGCGTTGTGCTCATCAGCAGTGCTGGAACCAGGTCGGGAAGCTCGTGATGCAGGCGGTGCGATCTGATGGCTTTGAAGCTGTTGGCTGGCTTCGAGAAGGCCACTTAGGTCCCGAAGTTGACGCGTAGGTGAACGCGATCGCCTTCCATCATTTGGACTCGAACAGTTCTGTCTCGCGGTCCGCACGCACGGACCACGTGATTTCTGGCATGCGGGTCGGGCGGGGGTGGTGAACACATAGCGCTGGTGGTTCGTCACAGAACCGGCGGGCGTTAGCAGAAATGCACCGCTCCGATCAATTCTGGTCGCCTGATTGACAACCATGAAATGACTCAACATAGGGTGATTCGCGTGAAGGCTGACATGGGGCGCCGGTACCGGCTGTACCCCACCGTGGACCAGGAGGAGATCCTGATCCGGTGGGGTCACACCTGCCGTGCCCTGTGGAACGTGGCCCTGGAACAGCGCCGGTACGTGTACCGTCAGCGCGGGACTACCCTCATGGGATCAGCCCAGTGCGGGCAGCTCACCGCCGCCCGCGCCGAACTGGACTGGATGGCCGACCTGCCGGCCGAGTGCGGTCAGCGCGTGCTGGCGAATCTGGACGCGGCCTACCTGAACTTCTGGAACCCCAACCACCCGGCCGGATTCCCTGCGTGGAAGAAGCGCCGGGAGCGCATGTCGATTCCGTTCAAGGGCCAGCGCATCGAGGTCCACAAGCTCAACCGGCACTGGGCCGAGGTGCGGCTGCCCAAGCTCGGATGGGTGCGGTTCCGGCTCTCCCGCGCCCTCGGGGGCACCATCCGCAACGCCACCGTGTCCCGGGATGGAACCGGCTGGCACGTCTCCTTCGGCGTCCATATGGGCCGCATCCCCGACGCACCGAACGGAAGGCCGGGCTGCGGTGTTGACTTCGGAGTCGCGGCCTCGGCGTTCGCCTCCACCGAGACCGAGCCCCGGCTCATGCCGCCCACTCTCACCAAGGCCGAACAGGCCCGGCTCAAGCACCTGGAGCGCAAGAAAGCCCGACAGCTCACCTACGCCAAGAAGCACAACGGCGGTCGCTACTCCAACCGGCTGCGCCGCACCATGGCCGAGATCGCCAAGATCAGGGCCCGGCAGGCCAACCGCCGGGCCGACTTCACGCACAAGCTCACCACTGACCTCGCCCAAAACCACGGCTTCGTCGGCATCGAAGACCTGCGCGTGAATAACATGACCAAGAGCGCCAAGGGCACCATGGACACCCCCGGGAAGAACGTGGCGGCAAAGGCCGGCCTGAACCGGTCGATCCTGGACAACGCGCCCGGCGAGCGACGCCGCCAGCTTGAGTACAAGTGCCGCATGTACGGTTCCGAGCTCATCCCGGTACCGGCGTTCCATACCTCCCAGACGTGCGGCAATCCCGCATGCGGCAAGGTCGATCCCGCCAGCCGTCCCGGCTGTGGACGGCTGTTCCGTTGCGTGAATTGCGGCTGGGAAGACGACGCTGATCACAATGCCTCGATGGAGATCGAGGTCCGAGCCCGCCGGACGGGTGGCTCGGTCATCAACAGCACGCGCAGCGCCGAACCGGCGCGAGTCCCGGCCCAAACCCGGAGGCGGACGCGTGAAGCCCTACCGGCCACCCACGGGTAGTCGAAGGGAATCGCCTCCCGTTCGCGGGGGCGAGGATCGTCAATTGCCCCAGGCCTCGAACTCGTGAATTCGGGCGGCCGGACTGGTGTTCTGGATGGGCTTGGTGACGACCAGCCGCACGTACCGGGCAATCACGTTCACCGGGTGGGTGGTGACTCAGCAGCCTCCCCTCGCTTGTCTTGGAAAGGACGCCCGTGCCGGTCACCATCACCGCCGTCGAGAGCACCGACCTGTTCGTGGGCCCCGAGGACGCCCCGCGCCAGTTGCTGCGAGTCACCGTCGACGGCCCCGCCGCCCGGATCGCCGTCAGCGGTCCCGGCGTGCGCGGCGAGGCGGCCGGCACGGGGGAGGTCGAAGTCCCGCTGGAGATTACCGGCGCCGCCGTCGGGGCCCGGCTGCCGGTCACCGTGACGGCCGGGGACTTCGAGGCCGAGGCCGTCGTCGAGGTCGCCGAGCCCGGCTGGACGATGTTCCTCGTCTCGCACTTCCACTACGACCCGGTCTGGTGGAACACCCAGGCCGCCTACACCTCCCCCTGGGACCTGCTCTCCGCCGACGCGACCACCCGCCCGCTCTGGGAACGCAACGGCTTCGCGCTCGTCGACGCGCACCTGGACCTCGCGCTGCGCGACCCGGTCTACAAGTTCGTCCTCGCCGAAGTCGACTACCTGAAGCCGTACTTCGACCAGCACCCCGAGCGGCGGGCGGAGCTCCGGACGCTGCTGGCGCGCGGCCAGGTCGAGCTGGTCGGCGGCACCTACAACGAGCCGAACACCAACCTCACCGGCGCCGAGACGACCATCCGCAACATCGTGTACGGCATCGGCTACCAGCGCGACATCCTCGGCGGCGATCCGCAAACCGCCTGGCAGCTGGACGTGTTCGGGCACGACCCGCAGTTCCCCGGGCACCTCGCCGCGGCCGGGCTCACCGGCAGCGCCTGGGCGCGCGGGCCGTTCCACCAGTGGGGCCCGATCCAGAAGAACTTCCGCGAGGGCAAGGACGACGCCCGGGTGATGCAGTTCCCGAGCGAGTTCGAGTGGATCGCCCCGAGCGGCGACGGCGTCCTCACCCACTACATGCCGCACCACTACTCGGCCGGCTGGTGGATGGACTCCTCCCCGGACCTCGCCACCGCCGAACGGGCCGTCCACGACCTGTACCGCAAGCTCAAGCCCGTCGGCGCGACGCGGAACCTGCTGCTGCCCGTCGGGACGGACTACACCCCGCCCAACAAGTGGGTCACCGCGATCCACCGCTCCTGGGCCGCCAAGTACCTGTGGCCGCGCTTCGTGTGTGGGACGCCGAGGGACTTCCTCGACGCCGTCCGGGCCGAACTGGCCTCCACGGGACGCCGATTGAGCCCGCAGACACGCGACATGAACCCGGTGTACACCGGCAAGGACGTCTCGTACATCGACACCAAGCAGGCCCAGCGCGCGGGCGAGGTCGCCGCCGTGGACGCCGAGAAGCTCGCCACGCTGGCATCCGTCCACGGGCTCGGCCGGTACCCGTCGGTGGCGATGGACAAGGTGTGGCGCCACCTCGCGTACGGCGCCCACCACGATGCCATCACCGGCTCCGAGTCCGACCAGGTGTACCTCGACCTGCTCGGCGGCTGGCGCGAGGCGCACGACCTCGCGGCGGAGGTGCGGGACGCGGCGCTGGACGCTCTGGCCGCCCGGATCTCCCTTGAGGGAACCGGTTTTGGGGTGGTCGTAACGAACACGCTCTCGTTCGACCGCACGGATCTGGTCGCCGTGCGGCTGCCCCCGGACGTTCGCGCGGTACGGGTGCTGGACCCGCTCGGTGCGGAGGTGCCGAGCGTCGTCGACCGGGGGACGCTGCGGTTCCTGGCGGCGGACGTTCCCGCGCTGGGGTGGCGCACGTGGCGGCTGGTGCCGGCGGGCGAGCCGGTTGACGCCTGGACGGCCGAGGACGGGTGGACGATCGCCAACGGGCGCTACCGGGTTCGGGCCGATCCGGCGCGCGGTGGCGGTCTCGCCTCGGTCTACGACCGGCTGCACGAACGGGAGTTGATCCGCGACGGCGCGATCGGCAACGAGCTGCGCGTCTACGAGGAGTACCCGCAGCACCCCGACTTCGGGGAGGGCCCCTGGCACCTGCTGCCCAAGGGGCCGGTGGTCGGGTCGGGTGCGGGCGCGGCTGTCGTCCGGCGGGAGGTCGGGCCGCTCGGGGAGCGGCTGGTGATCACGGGCTCCGTGGACGCCGTCCGCTACGAGCAGACGGTCACGCTGTGGCACGGGCTCGACCGGGTCGACTGCCGGACCCGGGTGGTCGACCACTCCGGTGCCGACCGCTTGCTGCGACTGCGCTTCCCCGTCGACCTCCCCGGCGCGCTGCCGGTCAGCGAGGTCGCGGGCGCGGTCGTCGGGCGGGGCTTCGCGATGCCGGACGTCGACTCGGCGGAGGCGCCGTGGACGCTCGACAACCCGGCCAACACCTGGTTCGGCCTCGGCGCGACGGCCCGCGCGGTGCTCCGCGACCCGGCGGGGTCGGTCCTCGGCGAGCGGGCGTTGGGCGTGGCGGAGGTCGTCGTGCCGGCGCTGGACTCGGCGGCCGGCGTCCGCGATCTCGTCGTGGCGCTCGCCCGGGTCGGCGTCACGGCCACGACTTCGGGCGCCGAATGGGCCCGGTACGGCTGGCTGGACGTGGACTCCAACCTGCCGGACTTCCGGATCGTCGTGGGCGGCCCGGAAGTCAACTCTGTGGCCAGGGATTTGATCGAGCGGGCGGGCGAGGAGTACGCGAGCGTGCTCAAGGCGCACGGTGCGGCGTGGGTGCCGGCGGTCGCGCCGCTGGCGGACGCGTGGCGGCCCGGCGCCGACCTGCGGGACCTGCGGGCGCTCCCGGCGCTCGTCGTCACGGACCCGGCCGGACTGGCGGCGGACCTGGCGGACGCGCGGATCGAGGTCGTCTGCCCGGTCCACGATCCGGACGCCCAACTGGCCGACAACACAGTCGCGTTGCTGAGCTACGGCCTGCCCGGCTTCGCGGTGGACACGACCGGCGCGCTGCACCTCTCGCTGATGCGCTCCTGCACCGGCTGGCCGTCCGGCGTCTGGATCGACCCGCCCCGGCGGACAGTGCCCGACGGCACCTCTTTCCAACTCCAGCACTGGACACACGAGTTCAGCTATGCGCTGGTCGGGGGAGCGGGCGACTGGCGCGCGCAGGCGCTGCCCGCGCAGGGGCAGGAGTTCAACCACCCGCTGTACGGGCGCGTTGTGCCCGCCCAGGAAGGCCCGCTGCCGTCCACCCTGTCGTGGCTGCGCGTCGAGCCGCAGCGGGAGGTGCTGCTGAGCGCGCTGAAGCCGGCGGGCAACCCGATCGCGCACGGGTCGGCGGCGTCGGCGGGTTCGGATCTCGCAGTCCGTCTGGTGGAGTCGACGGGCTTCGGACGGACGGTGACGCTCGGCGGCGCGCTGGGCCTGGGCGAGCTGCGGCAGGCGGACCTGCTGGAACGGCCGGCGGGCCCGGCCGACCTCGACCTCTCCGGCTCGCAGATCGTGACGCTGTTGGCGGCCCCCGCCCTCACGTCACCCCCGGAGGGTCCCGCCCTCGGCCCGGAGGCGGAGGCCGCCCAGCCGGTTCACGCCCGCTACTGGCTGCACAACCGGGGCCCGGCGCCGCTCGGCTATCTGCCGGTGTCGGTGGGCGTCTCGCCCGGCCTGCTGCGGACGGTAGGGGAGCCGGTGTCGGTCTCTGCGGTCCTCTCTTCGCACCTCCGCGACGCTGCGGTCGAGGGCACGGCCGTGGTCCTGCCGCCAGAGGGTTGGCGGACGAGCCTCGGCAGCCGCCCGTACCGTCTGGAGACGGGCGGCCACGTGCGCTTCCCGGTGACGCTCACCCCGCCTGCGGACGTCCCGCCGGGCCTGTACTTCGCCGCCGTGCGGCTGGAGCACGACGGCCAGGAGGTCGAGGACGTGGTGACGATCGCCGTCGGCGACCTGCCCGACCTGCTGCCCGTCCCGGGTGAGGCCCCCGAGGAGTGGGTGGCCACCCAGGGCACGAAGGCGACGAGCGGCCGGGACACGGGTCTGGAGGTAGCGGTCTCTTCCGAGGCCCTCGTTCTCACTCCCGGTGTCCGGACGAACCTCACCTTGACCCTCATCAACCGCACGCGGAGCGAGATCCGGGGCGAGCTGCAAGTGGTCTCCCCCTGGGGCACCTGGGCGGCGATCCCAGCCCCCGTCCGGGGCTTCCGCGTCCCGGCGGGGCAATCCTCCACCGCCACGTTCGACCTCACCGTGCCCGAGGACGCCGACGCCGGCGCCTACTGGGCAGTGGTCAAGGTGATGTGGTTCGGCCGCTGCCAGTACAGCCCGACCGTCACCCTGGAGGTCCGCCGGTGACTCTCGGCCACCTCGACGGCCGCCCGCTGTCACGCAGGAACCTCGACCACCGTTTGACCGCCCTCCGAACCGGCCCCCGCTCAACAGCGCTTCCGCGGCCCGGGAGCCCCGAGGACCGTCAACTCACGAGGTGGGTGGCCCAGGTGATGTTGACCGAGGCCCTGTGCGAGGCAGTGGCCGCCGAACGCGGCCTGGCGGTGGCGGGTGGGGCGCCCGTCCACCTCGACCAACAGGCAGCCGTCGAGCTGGGCTCCATCACGGCGGCGGCCTTCGAAGGCAGCGCCGCCGTGCGGGCGGTCTACGAGGCCGTCACGGCGGACGTCGAGCCGTCGGAGGACGAATCGGCCCACTACCGCCGGATGACGACCCGCCCGCCGTCCGTCGTCTGGCGCCTGGTGCTCCCCGACGGTGAGTGCGAGGCGGCCCCGGAGTCGCTCCCGCTGGCCCTGGCCGACGCCCTGCGCAAGGCCCCGAGAGGAGAACGAGTCACCGCCGGCCGCTGGACAGCGACCCTCATCTCCGAGCACTCGACCACCCCCGACATCACCACCACCATCCACGACGCCACCCGCCGCGCGGCCTTCACCCGCTGGCTCGACCGAGAACGGGCAGCCCGCCTCACCCTCGTAGCCGGCCTGGAACACCCGGGCGACCCGGGCCAGCCCGACAACCACCACCGTCACTAGTGCAGCGCCGCGTTGATCCTTCGGGGGTTCGTGCGGCTTTGAGTGGGCTGCCGTCGTGGGTCCGGCGGTAGGGCTCGGCGTCGTGTTCGTCGGAGGCCAAGACGAAGTCGGCGCTCGACGATGCCGGCGCGAGGAGCCCCGCGCCGCACGACGTACTCCCGGCGGGTGACTCCGGTACCTCGCCGGGGCTACGAACGACACCGGAACGTTTACATCCACGGGCCGATTCGATGCGGAGCCGCGGAACCTAGCGTCGATCCCATGAAACGCAATCACCGTGTCAACGCCGTCGCGATGCTGGCGCTCGCCGCCCTCGTCACCGGAACCGGCGCCGGGTTCGCCGCCACGACCACACCGTCGGCCACACCGGTGGCCACGCACGCGTTCGACGCCGCACCGGCCACGGCCACCGCGCCCACGCGGTCCTTCCAAGGCGCGCTCCCCGCGCCGACCGGCCCCTACGCCGCCGGCGAGGACGTCATCCACCTCACCGACGCGAGCCGTCCCGACCCGTGGGTGCCGTCATCCGGCCCCCGCCAACTGACCGTCACGATGGTCTACCCGGCCGTCCCCGGGACCGGGACTCCGGCCCCTTACATGACCCTCGCCGAGGCAGCCGGACACATCCAGCGCGCGAAGATACCGGCGAGCTCCGGCATCACCCCACAGAACGTTTCCAGCGTCACCACTCACGCCTTCGACGGCGCTCGGCCGCGACACGGCAAGTATCCGCTGGTGGTCCTCTCACCCGGGTTCGGGGACCCGCGCATGGTGCTCACCTCGCTCGCGACCGAGCTGGCCAGTCAGGGCTACGTCGTCGCGCTCGTCGGCGACACCAACGGGGACAGCGGCGAAACGCTGGCGAACGGCCGGACGCCGCCGTGCGCGATCTGCGATGACCCGAACCTCGACATGGACACGGTCACCGCCGGCCGCGCGCTGGATGTGTCCTTCGTGATCGACCAGTTGACGCACGGCAATACCGCGTGGCCCCTGGCACACCTCATCGACAAGCACGAGATCGGCATGGCCGGACACTCCATCGGCGGAGCGGCGGCCGCCGCCACGATGGTCGCCGACCCGCGAGTACGGGCCGGGGTGAACATGGACGGCAAGTTCTACCCGGTCCCGGTGCCCGGCCGGATCAACCGCCCGTTCCTCATGCTGGGCGAGACCGACACCCACGTGGCCGACGGCTTCGACACCACGTGGGGGCAGACCTGGGCCGCCCTCGGCGGCTACAAGAAGTGGTTGACGGTCACCGGCGCCAACCACCCCAGCTTCACCGACGTGGACCTGCTCGAGGAGCAGGCCGGGTTCCCGACGCCGGCCCTCGACCCCGAACGTGGAATCGTGATCACGCGTGAGTACGTGACAGCGTTCTTCGACCGGACGCTGAAGGGGATCCACAGTCCGCTGCTGGACGGCCCCTCGCCGGACAATCCGGAAGTTCTCTTCCAGTACTAGAGCAGTTGGTCCATCTGCTGGTTCATCGGGCTGAGGCCGGCGGACTCGTAGAAGGCGCGGGCCGGCTCGTTGAAGTGCCAGACGGCGGTGGTCAGGCGGCGGCAGCCTGCGGAGCGGCCGTGGGTGCGGACGGCGTCGAGGAGGGCGGAGCCGACGCCGGTGCGGGCGGCGGCGGGGGAGACGGAGAGCTGGTCGAGGTAGACGACGTCGTCGGGGACGGCGAAGGTGTTGCCCGGCCAGTGGACGATGCGGGCGACCGCGTAGCCGGCGGGTGTGCCGTCCGCCGCCTCGGCGATGAAGACGGTGACGGCCGGAGCGGTGATCTGCTCCTCGAAGTGGGCCGCCGCGTCGGGGGACGGGGTGAAGAGGTCGGGGCGGTGTTCGACGTGCAGGGCGTGGACGTGGTCGTTGAGCCGCGCGAGGAGGGCGGCGTCGGCGGCGGTCGCGGTGCGGATGGTGATCGTCACGGCGTCATCCTGGTCAACTCGCCTCCGCACCGCCACGCCTTTTCGTCGGAGGGTCAGCGGCGCAGTCCGCGGACGCCGCGGGGGGTGCCGAGGCCGGTGGGGCCGTCGTAGCCGGGGAGGGCGGTGCAGAGGTAGGAGCCGCCGCACGATCCGTTGGAGCCGGTGGTGATGTCGTTGAAGGCCCGGGGGTGGGCGTAGGGGTAGGAGGCGGCGAAGTCGTTGGCGCCGGGTGTGCCCGCCACCGCGTACATGCCGGCGATCAGGGGTGCGGCGACGCTGGTGCCGCCGATCACGTGCCAGCCGGCGCCGTCGGTGGGGTCGGTGAAGTAGACCGCGACACCGGTGGCGGGGTCGGCGACGGCGGAGACGTCGGCGATGGTGCGGTTGGCGCAGCCGGGGTCGTGCTGCCAGGACGGCTTCGGCTCGAAGAGGGAGCAGCCGGAACCGGCGCCGACCCAGGCGCTCTCGGACCAGCCCGGGCGGTTGAACGGCGGGAACGGGGGCCGGACCCGGTGCAGGCTGGTGCCGCCGGCGGCGGTGACGTACTGGGAGGCCGCCGGCCAGGTCGGGTTGGGGTAGCCGTTGTCACCGCTGCTGGCCACGAAGGCGATGCCGCGGTGGTTGAAGAACGAGTCGATGATCGTCTGGTTGGGGAATTCGGGCGCACCGAAGCTCATGGAGATGAACGTGGCGTTCTGCTGGAAGGCCTGGCCGACCGCGTGGATCTCGTTGCGGAGCAGCTCGTCGTCGGCCTCGACCAGCAGGATGTGGCAGTCCGGGCAGGTGGCGCTGACGGAGGCGAGGTCGGTGGCGGCCTCCACGACCCAGCCGGGGTCGGTGGTCGGGGGCGGGGTGCTGCCGCCGTTCTGGTTGATCTTGCGGAAGCAGCCGTTGGCGGTGGTGCACGGCGGCAGGTGGTACTGCTCGCGGTAGACGGCGAGGTCGCTCTCGGCGGTGCGGTCGTCGAAGGCCACCACGATGGCCACGGTCCGTTCCCCGCCGCCGTTGCGGGGCAGGTTGTAGGCGGCCTGGAGGTCGCGCGCGCCGAGTCCCGGGGGCTCGGTGTCCGGCTGGAGGCGCCGCAGCGGGGGCAGGTCGGTGCGGATCAGGGCGAGGCAGGGGCCCCGCAGGTCGGACGGCACCTCGGCGACGGTGCCGTCCGGGGTGGTCAGGGCCGTGGTCGGTGCGTCCGCCGCCGCGGGCGATGCCGGTGCGCACGCCCGCTCGGCGGTGACGGCCGGTGGGTCGGCGGGCTGCACGCCGCCGGCCGGGGTCAGGGCCTGCGCGGGCGCGGCGGTGGCCGCGAGGGCCAGCGCCAGGGGGACGGCGAGCAGGAAGCGCATGAGTGGGGTGGGCCGCATGGACTCCTCGTTTCGTCGGCCCGAACCCCGGGGCCCGTCGAGGCGCCGCCCGGTCCGAGCCGGGTGTTCCCGTTCGGTGGCGCGGTCCCGCAACGGCGGACCGCTCGATGTGGCGCCATCGTCGCAGCGGCCGACCGGGGGTCGACGACGTCGGGGCGGACACCGCGGCGCGATCACTCCGACGGGCCATCGCCTCGCCGTCAGGTGTCTTCGGCGGGAGCGAGCCAGGCCTCGTACCAGTCGCGGAAGTCCGGGCCCGGGGTGAGACCGCCCCAGTCGGGGTCGTCGTGCCACACCTCGCCCGCGTTCGGGCCGGTGACGACGAGACGGGACCACATGCCGCAGCCGCCCTCCGCGATGACCAGGCTTCCCGCGACCGGGTGCGGGCCGTGCCCGGTGAACGGCATGGCCAGGACGCCGGGGCGCAGGTCGTCCTCGCGCACGCCGTGGATGGCGTCCTCCTCGTCGAGGACCTCCGTGAGTCCGACGACGCCGTAGTCCGGGCCGGCACCGCCGTCGGCGACGTCGGTGAGGAAGCTCCGGTAGGAGGAAGGGAGTTGGACGCCGTGCCGGTGCTCGAACGCCCGGATGGTCTCCTCGGCGAGCGGCGGCCGGAGCCGGTAGTCGTGGTGGTCGGAGCCGAAGCGGCGGCGTTCGGGGTCCGCGTCGGCCATGGCGGCGAGGCGGGTGCGCACCCTGGAGGCGTCCCGGGTCACGTGAGCAGCACCGCCGGCGTCGGGCCGTCGGGGCGGACGGTGATGCTGTAGGCGGCGCCGGTGGGGGTGGAGAGGAAGGCCGGGGTGTACGCCGGGAGGAGCAGTTCGAGCAGGGCGGTGGTCTCGCGGACGGCGAACTGGGTGCCGAGGCAGGCGCGGGCGCCGAGGCCGAAGGGGTAGTAGGCGGCGAGGTGGGCGGGGCGGGTCCCGGTGGCGGTGAAGCGGGTGGGGTCGAAGCGCTCCGGGTCGGGCCAGAGAGCGGGGTCCCGGTGGGTGAGGTACGGGCAGACGAGGACGTCCGTTCCGGCCGCGATGTGGTGGCCGGCGATCACGTCGTCCTCGGTGGCATGCCGAGGGAGCATCCAAGCGGACGGGTAGAGGCGCAGGGTCTCGCTGACGAGCGCCTGGGGGGCGGCCGTACGGGCCTCGGGGTGGCGGTCGAGGAGGAGATACAGCCAGGTGAGGGTGGTGGCGGTGGTCTCGTGGCCGGCGACGATGAGGGTGACGAGTTCGTCGCGGATCAACCGGTCGGTGTACTCGGGGTGTTGGCGCGAAGCTTCGAGGAGGTCGTGCAGGACGCCGGGGGAGTCGTGGGTGGTGCGCGCCGCGTCGATGGCGGCCTGGGCGATCGCGTCGATCCGGGCGAGGTCCTCGGCCACCGCGTCGCGGGCGTCGGCCGCGTTGGTGGGCAGGGTCGGCATCGCGGCCACCACCCGTTCCACCGAACGGAGTTCGCGGTCGGTCGCGTCATCCATCTCGTGTCCGGTGAGGGCCCGCCACACCGTGTCGAGGGCGAAGCGCCGCATCTCCTCGCCGACGTCGAAGGTCTCGCCGGTGCGGGCGTACCCCGCCCACCGGTCGGCCGTGCGCCGCGCCGCCTCGGCGATCCGCTGCTCGTAGCGCCGCATGCCCGTCCCGGTGAACTGGGACTGCAGCAGCCGCCGTTGACGCTTCCACGCATCCCCGCTGGCGGACAGCACACCGTCCCCGACGAGCATCCGCGCCCGGTGCGAGCGCTTCACGTACCGGTCCGGATGCCGCCCGAGCACGTGCTGCACACCCGCCGGATCCGTCACCAGCACGGTCGCCCGCTCGCCCCCGAGCGGGACCGCGGCGATCCCCCCGACCTCCCGCCGCGCCCGCGCGAGCAACTCGACGAGGTCGGCCCCGGAGGCCCGCCACTGCTCGACGGCCTCGGCGGGAAGCTCGGGAACGGAAAGCGCTTCGGTGGCCACGGGCTGCTCCTCGGTGCGGCGGCTGTCGGTCCGTCGGATCCGGACGGAACTCTATGGCAGGGCAGTGGCGATCATGGAATGACGACGGGACCCGGTGCTCTCCTCTCGTCATCAACGCGCGCGGCTGCGCCGCGGTCCGTCCCCCTCGACGGGCCGCGGCGCAGCTCTTTTTCCCCTCTGCGCGTCAGAGACGTCAGATGCGCTGCCAGAGGGCCGGGACGATGGGCGGTTCCCAGCCGGCCTGGGCCGTGTGGCCCTGGATGCAGCGGTAGCTTGCGCCGTTGTACGTGACGACGTCGCCGGCCTGGTAGGTGGTGCCGGGGGTCCAGGTGCCGCCGGGGTTGCCGCTCCCGACGGTCAGGGAGTAGGTGGTGGTGTGGGTGGCGGTGCCGGTGCCGGTCACCGTGATGGTGTAGGTGCCGGCGGCGGCCGAGGAGGAGGCGGTGACCGTCATGGTCGACGAGCCGCCGGACTGCACCGAGGCCGGGCTGAAGGAGACCGTCACGCCCGCCGGGGCGCCGCTCGCCGACAGGTTGACCTTCTGCGCGGAGCCGGACGTGGTGGCGGTCGAGACGGAGGCCGTGGCCGAGCCGCCGGGCGTCACCGAGCCGTTGGCCGGGTTGACGGACACCGAGAAGTCGTTGGACGGGGCGGTGCCGCCGACCGAGGTCTTCCAGATGGTGTACGCGACGCCGTTGGCGCTGCGCTTCAGGGCCGTCGGGTCGATGTTGCCGCTGGTGTCGCAGGACTGGTGGTAGCAGGAGTCGTAGGACTGGTTCGCGGTGCCGCCCCACTTGGCCGCCTGCGCCGCCGTCTTGACGGCGTCCGCGCCGGCCGCGTAGCCGGAGGTGGCGATGCCGGCCTGCTGGAAGGAGTAGTCGTCGGAGCGGCCCTGGCCCTCGACGTTCTCCTCGGGCTGGAGGTTGAGCGAGTCCCAGTACGCCTTCATGGGGGCGGCGGGCGCGGTGGTGATGTTGTTGATGAAGTAGCCGGCGTTGGGCGAGCCGACCATGTCGAAGTTGTAGTAGGCCTTGATCGCGGAGCGCTGGGCGGAGCTCAGCTGGCCGACGTAGGAGCGGGAGCCCTGGAGGCCCTGCTCCTCGCCGGTCCACCACGCGAAGCGGACGTGCCTGGTCATGGCCGGGTTCTGCTGGGCGAGGGCGAGGGCGTTCTCCAGCAGGGTGGCCGAGCCGGAGCCGTTGTCGTTGATGCCGGGGCCGGCCTGGACGCTGTCGAGGTGGGCGCCGAGCATGGTGACCTGGTCGGCGGGGCCGCCGGGCCAGTCGGCGACCAGGTTGCTGGACGGGTAGTCGCAGGAGCTGCAGGTCTGTTCGGCGACGGTGTAGCCGGCGGCCTGGAGCTTGCCCTTGATGTACGCGACGGACTGGCTGTGGCCGGCGCTGCCGGCCCGGCGGTTGCCGCCGTTCTGGTCGGCGATGGTGTTGAGCTGGGCGAGGTCGGCCTGGATCTTCGCGACGTCGATGTCGGGCGCGGGTCCGCCGGGCGTGCCGCCGCCGACCGTCAGGGTGTACTGGGCGGTGTGGGTGGCCGCGCCGGCGGTGCCGGTGACGGTGATGACGTACGTCCCGGCCGGGGCGCCCGAGGAGGCGGACAGGGTCAGGGTCGCGGAGGAGCCGGTCTGCACGGAGGACGGCGAGACGGTGGCCGTGACGCCGGCCGGCGCGCCGGATGCGGTCAGGCCGACGTTCTGCGCGGTGCCCGAGGTGACGGCCGTGCTGACCGTCGCCGTGGTCGAGGAGCCGGGCTGGACGGAGCCGGACGCCGGGCCGAGGGCGAGCGAGAAGTCGTTGTTGCCGGACGGCGTGCAGCTCGGGTCGCCGCTCTGCGCGGGCACGCTGACCGCGTCCCAGGCCGCCTTGGTGCGGTTGTAGAAGCCGCAGGTGGGGTCGAGGTTCTTGGCGGCGGTCAGGGTGGTGGTGCGGTAGCGCTTGTACGTCATGCCGCTGGTCTTGAGCAGCATGCCGCCGTAGAAGACCTGCCCGGCTTGCTTGACGCCGATGCCGGTGACCGAGGAGCCGTTGCAGGTGGGGCTCGTGGGCTTGCCGCCACCGGGGTTGGAGCCGAGGCTCAGCAGGTAGAACCAGTGGTTGAGCGGGCCGGCCGCCGCGTGCACCTCGGTGCTCGGGATCGAGGAGGAGTAGCAGTCGGGGTCGTTGTTGACGAGCGAGGGCTGGTAGAGGCTGCGGATCGGGCCCTGGCCGAGCAGGTTGGCCTCCCGGCCGACCTGGTAGTCGGGGTAGTCGTAGGGCGAGGGCTGGTTGGCGTACTCCTTGGTGAGCGCGCCGAAGATGTCGCCGGTGCCCTCGCCGAGGCCGTTCTCGTTGTTGGCGCCGCCGGGGGTATACTGGTCGATGCCGTGGCCGAACTCGTGGCCGACGACGTCCTGCGCGGCGATCCACTCGCCGCCCTGGTTGTGGCCGATGGAGACGGAGCTGCCGTCCCAGTAGGCGTTGACGTCGTTCAGGCCCATCTTGACCGGCCAGCTGCCGCCGTTGCCGTCGTGGCCGTTGCGTCCGAGCCAGTCGCGGAGCATGTTCCACTCGGTCTGGGCGGCCCACATGGCGTCGCCGCAGCCGGTCTCCCTGCTGGACGGGTCGCCGGTGCCCCAGGAGTCGGAGGACTTGGTGAGCACCTGCCCGGTGTCGTAGTCGGAACAGGTGAGGCCGGGCCGGTTGGGGTCGCGCAGGCTGTACGAGCCGCCGGAGTTGGTGGTGTTGATGGTGAGCGGCCCGGGGCCGTTCCACTTGCTGTTGACGGTGCCCGCGCGGACGTCGTCGTAGCTGTCGATCACCTCGCCGGTGGCGGCGTCGACGAACACGTGCAGCTTGCTGGGCGCGCTGTCGGTGCGGCCGGTCAGGACGGTCTCCCAGGCGAGCCGTCCGGCGCCGTCCTTGACCCGGACGACGAGCCGGCGCGCGTCCACCGAGTCGACGGCGGCGAGCCGGGTGCGGGCCGTCTGCTCCGCGTGCGCGGCGCTCACCTGCGGGGTCGTCGAGCCGCCGACCGGGCCGGTGGCCGCGGACTGGAGGCCCTGGACGCGCCCCTGGCCGTCGGCTATGACGACGGCGTCGCCGCCGACCACGGGCAGGCCGCGATAACTGCGCTCGTAGGCGACGGAGTAGAGGCCGTTCAGCCAGGGGGTGACGGCCCGCCGTTCGTACGTCTCGCCGGGGCCCTTGGCGAGGGCGTCCAGGCCGGCCGCCGCGGCGGCGTCGGCGGCGTTGACGGCGGCGGCCAGGGCACTGGGCGGGGCGGCGGAGGGACCTGGGTCCGCGGCGGCGGCCGGCCCGGCGCCGGTGGCGGCGATCAGGCCGGCCAGCACGGTCAGGGTGGTCGCCGTGGTGAGCAACCGGCCCGTGGTCAGTCTGCGTTGCATCGAGGCTCCTCGAACGTGGGGGTCCTCGACCGCGGACGGCGTGGTGGTGCGTGGAGCTGCGTTCCGCGGGCCGCGTCTGGGGGACGGCCGTTCGCTGCGGGCCGTCCGCGCTCGGGTGCCGGAACCCTCACATGTCGTCATGGCCGGGTCAATGGGCGGTGCGGAGGTGCCCAAGGGTTGGCAAATTCCGTCAAGGCGCCGGGGGTCCGCCCGGGGTCGTCCGGAAGCCCGAATTGGTTGAGACCACGTCATGTACGGATCGCGTGCCATCGAGTACCGTCCTCATCGTCGGACGGTCCGTGAACGTCCCGGGGGCCGGGGTTGGAGCGCTACCGCGGGAGGCAGCCGTGCACCGGAACCGGGTGGCCGCGCCCCAGCCGTCGACGACCCGGCCGTCGACGCCCAGGCCGTCCGCGCCCCAGCCGTCGACGCCCCAACCGGACGGGCCCTGGCGCGAGTTCGGCGCCCGGCTGCGCCACTGGCGGCGGCGGGCCGGACTCACCCAGGCCCAGCTCGGCGCCGGCATCGGCTACGACCACACCGCCGTCAGCAAGATCGAGCACGGCACCCGCCGGGTCACCCCGCGCGTCGCCGACCGGCTCGACGACCTCCTCGCCGCCGGGGGCGAACTGCGCGGCGCCCTCGCGCGGGCCGAGGAGGCCGAACTCAACGCCGCCGTCCTGCCGTTCGCCCCCGGCCTCACCCGCCCGCCGCTGCCCGGCGACCCCGACGAGCGCGGCCCGCAAGCCCCGTGGTGCGCGCCGCCGCGCCGCCTGCCCGACTACGGACTGCTCTGCCCCCTCCACGGCGCCGACGGCTGCGCCGTGCCCGCACCCGCCGAACTCGCCGCCCTGCACGCCGGGTTCTGCGCGGCCGACCCCGCCGCCCCGCCACCCCTGGACGCCGACACCGCACACGCCCTCACCGGGCTCCTCGCCGCCCGGCTGCGCTCCGGCGAGACCGCCGCCCACCCCGGCCTCGCCGCCGCCGTCGAGCGGACCCTGCGCGCCGTCCTCGCCCGGCTCGCCTCCGCGTCCGCCTCCGCCGATCAGCGGCGCCCGCTGGCCCGCCTCGCCGCCGAGTACGCGCACGCCGCCGGCGCGCTGCGCATGCAGGGCGGCCGCAACGCCACCGCCATGGCCTGCTTCGACCGGGCGCTCACCTGGGCCGAACTCGCCGGCGACACGGCCACCCAGGTCGCCGCGCTCAGCGACATGAGCACCCTGGCCCGGCTCGACGGCGATCCGGCGGCCGCCCTCGGCTACGCCCGCGAGACCGGCCGGGTCGCGCCCGGGCGGCACTGGGCGGCGGCGATGGGCCAGATCGGCCGGGCCAGGGCGCACGCGCTGACCGGCGACGTCCGCGAGACCGTCCGGCACATCGGCCGCGCCCGGCTCCACCTCGACCACATCGGGCCGCGCGACGAGGCCGACGCGCCGTGGCTCTCCATCGCCTCCATGCGGATGCGGGTCGAGTCCGGCGCGGCTGCGGCCCTGCGGGATGTTGCCGCCGCCGTCGGCGACCCGGTGCTCGCCCGGCACGCGCTGGCCGCCGCGGAGAGCGCGCTGCACCTCCTCGGGCCTGCCCAACTGCCGTCCACGCGGCTGCTGTTCACCGTCCGGGTCGCCGACTGTCACGCGTGCGCGCACGACCCGCAGGCCGCCGTCGCGCTGCTCGGCCGCACGCTTGAGGCGGCGCCGGAGGAGGTCCTGCCGGCGCTGGTCGGGCGCGAACTGCGCGGCCTGCGCGAGCGGTTGGCTGCGCACCGGCCGGTGGAGGCGCACCGGCTCGCGGAGCTGGCGGGCTCCTGAAAGCTCCCTGGTACGGCCCATCGGGAGCTGGCGGGATCTTGACGAAGACAGGCGATCACGACACTCGTGGGCGGGTCGGGGCGCGGGCCAGGATGAGCACATCGCACCGAGCCACCACCCCAGGAGCACCCCGATGACCAGCGCCGTCCTCTCCGTCCCCGCCGCCGACCCGGCCCTCGCCGCCGCCCACTTCCTCTCCCGCCTCACCTTCGAGGCCGACGTCTCGGACGTGCGCGCCGACCTGCTGGCCGGTGTCCCGGGTCTGGTCGTCGTCGACTCGCGCAGCGAGGTGGCGTGGTCCCAGGGCCGCATCCCGGGCGCCCTGCACCTGCCCACCGCCCGCATCCCGGAGCTGGCCCCGCGGCTGGTCGACCGCGGGGCCACCGTCGTCACCTACTGCTGGGGCCCCGGCTGCAACGGCGCCACCCGGGCCGCCCTCGCCTTCGCCCGCCTCGGCTACCGGGTGAAGGAGATGCTCGGCGGCTTCGAGTACTGGGCCCGGGAGGGCTTCGCGTACGACACCGACAACGGCACCGAGCAGCGGCCGATCGACGACCTGACGGCCCCGCGCTCGGGCATCTCCTGCGCCTGCTGAAGCCTGGTCGGGCGCCCGGTCACGCGCCCGGCCTCACCACGTCACCGTGAGCCGGCGCGGGCTGCGGGTGGAGAACACGCAGCGCCACTCGATGGCCTCGACCGGCTCGGCGAGCCGCAGGCCCGGGAGGCGGGTGGCGAGGCGGTGGAGCGCGAGGCGCAGTTCGAGGCGGGAGAGCCAGGCTCCCAGGCAGTGGTGCGGTCCGGCGCTGAAGACGAGTGTCGGAGCCTCCAGCGGTTCGAAGAGTCCGTCGGGCAGGCCGGTGGTGAAGACCTCGGGGTCCTGGTTGGCGCTCCACCGGTCCAGGAGCACCACCGCGCCGGCCGGGATCGTCACCCCGCCGACCACCACCTCCCGGACGGACCGGCGCAGGGCGCCCTGCCCCTCGCCGAGCGGGATGGTGTGCAGCAGCCGGTCGGCGGCCGCCTGGGCGGCGTCCTCCGAGGTGAGCCGCGGCCAGGCGTCCGGGCGCTCGTCGAGCAGGTAGACCAGGAAGTTGCCGAGTGTGGCGACGGTCGTCTCGTGGCCGCCGGCGATCAGTCCGCAGATCAGCTTGACCATGCGCTCCTCGGAGACGCCGCCCTGCTGGTCGGCCGCCGCCACCATGCGGCTGACCAGATCCTCCCCGGGCTCGCGCCGCCGCCGGTCCAGGAGTTCGGCGGCGAATGCGTAGAACTCGGCCAGCACCGCCCGGACTTCGTCGACGGGTTGGCTGCGGTCGGCGAACAGGTGGTCGGTCCAGTGGCGCAGCCGCTGCCGGTCGACGTCCTCCACGCCCATCAGGCGGCTGATCACGTCGACCGGCAGCGGCATGGTCAGCGAGGCGACCAGGTCGGCTGGGGGGCCCTGGTCGACCACGTCGTCGACGAGCCGCTCGACCACGGAGGTCAGCCAGGGCGTCCACGCGTCGATGGCCTTGCGGGTGAAGGCCTGCTGCATGAGGGCGCGCAGCTGCCGGTGCTCCGGGCCGTCGATGTTGCTGATGAAGCCGGGGTCGCCCTCCAGGCCGGAGACGGAGCCGAGCGACGGGGCGTCCGGCGCGAACAGCGCGGCCCGCCCGAACGCCGGGTCGGTGAGCACCTGCCGGACGTCGGGGTAGCGGGTGATCAGCCAGGCGGGCGTGCCGTTGGGCAGCGCGGTGAGCCGGGGCGCGCCGTGCGCGGCGGGCTTGCGGCGGTGCAGGGGAATCAGCGTGCGCTCATCGATGGACATGGATCCTCCGGCGGCCCCGTGGGCGGGGTTCGTGGCCAATGGGTCTGCCACCAGCTTTGCCGGGGTGTGCACGATCGATCCAGAAGATCGTCAAAGACGCTCTGGAATATTCCGCCATTCGTGTAATCCGCACGTCGAATCAGCTTCGTAGTGGGTGCCTCCGGCTAGCATCACTGGCGTTTCCGTTCGTCCGCCATCGAAAAGCCTGGGAGCGCGTGCTGTCCGCCATTGCCCGTCGGGTCAGATGTCCGCTTCCACCCGTCTCTGCCGGATTATTCGAGGCGTGATAAATCACGCTGTGCCCGCCGGCAGCAGTGATCGGATTTTCTTAGGAATCGGATTTCCATAGGACCGCGTGTTCGCAGTCGAAACGAGTTTCTCCGTCCAGGGAATTCGTGAACGCGAACCGAACCCCCGGATTGGACCATGACCTCCTCGCCCCTCGACGTGCCCAGCGAACGGATCGCGATCACCGGGATCGGCTGCCGCCTGCCCGGCCACGCCAACGACCACCGGTCGTACTGGCGCAACCTGCTGGCGGGCCGGGACTGTCTCGTCCCGACGCCGGCCGACCGCTACGACGTCGCGTCGCTGGGCAGCCGGGACCGGGCCAAACCGGGGCGGCTGATCGGCGGCCGGGGCGGGTACATCGACGGCTTCGACACCTTCGACCCGGAGTTCTTCGGCATCAGCCCGCGCGAGGCCGCCTACATGGACCCGCAGCAGCGCAAGCTGCTGGAGGTCACCTGGGAGGCGCTGGAGGACGGCGGGCAGCGGCCGTCGGAGCTCGCGGGCCGGGACGTCGGGGTGTACGTCGGCGCGTTCACCCTGGACTACAAGATCCTCCAGTTCGCCGACCTCGGCTTCGAGACGCTCGCCGCGCACACCGCCACCGGCACCATGATGACGATGGTGTCGAACCGGATCTCGCACTGCTTCGACTTCCGCGGCCCGAGCGTCTCGATCGACACCGCGTGCAGCTCCTCGCTGGTCGCGGTGCACCTGGCCTGCCAGAGCCTGCTCCGCGGCGAGACCGAACTCGCCCTGGCCGGCGGCACGTTGCTGCACATGGCGCCGCAGTACACGATCGGCGAGACGAAGGGCGGGTTCCTCTCGGCGGACGGCCGCTCGCGGGCCTTCGACGCCGCCGCCGACGGGTACGTGCGGGCCGAGGGCGTCGGCGTGGTGGTGCTCCGCCGGCTGTCGGACGCGCTGCGCGACGGCGACCCGGTGCACGCGGTGATCATCGGCAGCGGCGTCAACCAGGACGGCCGCACCAACGGCATCACCGTGCCGCGGGCGGACGCCCAGGTCACGCTGATCGAGCGGGTGTGCGCCGAGGCCGGGGTGCGGCCCGGCGGCCTGCAGTACGTCGAGGCGCACGGCACCTCGACCCCGGTCGGCGACCCGATCGAGGCCAATGCGCTCGGCCGGGTGCTCGCGGTCGGGCGGCGGCCGGGGGAACGCTGCTACGTCGGCTCGGTCAAGACCAACATCGGGCACGCCGAGTCCGCCGCCGGAGTGGCCGGGCTGATCAAGACGGCGCTGGCGCTCGAGCACCGGCGGATCCCGCCGCACATCAACCTGGAGCGGCCGAACCCCGACATCGACCTCGACGCGCTGCCGTTCGAGATCCCGCGCACCGCCGTCGACTGGCCCGAGCACGAGGGGCCGGCGCGGGCGGGGGTCAACTCCTTCGGCTTCGGCGGCACCAACGCGCACGTCCTGCTGGAGGAGCCGCCGCCGCGCGAGCCCGTCGCCCCGGATCCCGCGGCACTGCCCGCGCCGGCGTGCACGGTGCTACCGCTGAGCGCCCGCGACGCGGCCGCGCTGCCCGAGCTGGCCGCCGGCATCCGCCGTGAACTCGCCGACGGCGCCGACCTCGTGGACCTCGCGCACACCCTCGCGCACCGGCGCGAGCACCTGCCCGAGCGCCTCGCTGTCGCGTACGCCTCCCGGGAGTCGCTGGACGAGGCGCTGGCCGCGTACGAGCGCGGCGAACCGCACCCCCGGGTGGTCCAGGGGCGGGCCCGCGAGCGCCGACAGCGCCGGTTGGCCTGGGTGTTCACCGGCATGGGGCCGCAGTGGTGGGCGATGGGCCGCGGGCTGTACGCGAGCGAGCCGGTCTACCGCGAGGCGGTCGACGCGTGCGACCGGGAGATCCGCGCGCAGGCCGGGTGGTCGCTGCTCGACGAACTCGCCCGCGGCGAGGACGAGTCGCGGATGGCCGAGACCTGGCTCGCGCAGACCGCCAACTTCGCTCTCCAGGTCGGTCTTTCGGCGCTGTGGCGGAGCCGCGGCCTGCGGCCGGACGCGGTCGTCGGGCACAGCACCGGCGAGGTCGCCGCGTTCCACGAGGCCGGGGTGTACGACCTGGCCGACGCCGTCACGGTGGTGCTGCACCGCAGCCGCCTCCAGCACCGCCTCGCCGGGACGGGCACGATGCTCGCCGTCGGCCTGCCGGAGGCCGACGCGGAGCGCCGGATCCGCCCGCACCGCCAGCGGGTGTCGCTGGCGGCCGTGAACGGGCCGAGCGCGGTCACCCTCGCGGGCGACGCCGACGCGCTCGGCGCCCTCGCCGAGGAACTGCGGCAGGAGCGGGTGTTCGCAAAGTTCCTGGACGTCGAAGTCCCCTACCACAGCGTGCGGATGGACCCGATCCGCGAGGAGCTGCTGACGGCGCTCGCGGGCATCAAGCCGCGCGCGGCGCAGGTGCCGCTCTACCTGACCGCCGACGAGGGCCGCGCCCTCGGGCCCGAGCTGGACGCCGCGTACTGGTGGCGCAACGTCCGCCACCCGGTGCGCTTCAAGGCCGCCGTCGAGCTGATGGCCGAGGACGGGTACGGGCTGTACCTGGAGGTCGGCCCGCACCCGGTGCTCGGCCACGCGATCCGCGAGTGCCTGGCGGACCGCGACCCGGACGTCCGCGCGCTGCCCTCCGTCCGCCGCCGCGAGGACGAGCCCGAGCGCGTCACCCGCACCCTCGCCGAGCTGCACACCCTCGGGGTGGAGCCGTCCTGGCCGGCCCTCCACCCGGCCGGCCGCGCGGTGCCGCTGCCCTGCTACCCGTGGCGGCGCGACCGGTACTGGGCCGAGCCGAAGCCGGTCGAGCAGGTCCGGCGCGGCGAGTCGGACCACCCGCTGCTCGGCCGCCGGACCGCCGCCGCGCAACCGACCTGGGAGATCGCGCTCGACGTCGAGAAGCTGCCGTACCTGTCCGATCACCGCATCGAGGGCAGCGCGGTGTTCCCGGCCGCGGGCTACCTGGAGATGGCCGCCCAGGCCGTCCGGACGCTGACCGGCGGGACGGACGCGGTGCTCGCCGACGTCGACCTCGCCCGGGCGCTGGTGCTCTCCGACGCGGAGCCCACCAGGGCGCAGTTCTCCTTCCTCCCGGACGACGGCCGGTTCGGCGTCGCGTCGCTGCCCGCCAGCGGCGACCCGGTGGTGCACGCGAGCGGCCGGATCCGCACCGGCCAGCGCCGCGCCCACGGGCCCGCGCTCGACGCCGACGCCGTCCGCGCGCGCGGCACCCGTCACGGGAAGGCCGACTGCTACCGCGCGCTGGCCGCCCGGGGCTACCACTACGGCCCCGCCTTCCAGGCCGTCGACGAGGTGTGGACGGCGCCCGGCGAGGCGCTCGCCCGGATCAGCCCCACGGTCGAGGACGCCGCCGGCCACCACGTGCACCCGGTGCTGCTCGACGCGTGCTTCCAGACGCTCCTCGCCGCCCAGGTGCTCCAGGGCGACGGCGACGGCGTGCGGCTGCCGGTGTCGATCGGCGAGGTGCGCCTCGGCCCGGTCGGCGACCAGCCGGTCTGGGCCCACGCGACCGTCACCCGCGACACCGGCGACGAGCTCCTCGGCGACCTCGCCGTGTACGCCGAGGACGGCGCCCCGCTCGGCCGGATCACCGGCTTCCGCGTCGCCGACGTCGCCCGCGCCTCCTCCTCGGTGGGCCTCGCCACTATCGACGGCTGGCTCACCGAACTCGCCTGGGTGGAGGCACAGGAGTCCGAGGAGGCGCAGGGGCCCGAGGAGGCCGGGGAGCCCGAGGAGACCGACGCCGGAGGCCTCGTCCTGCTCGCCGACGCGGGCGGCCTCGCCGAACGCCTGGCCGCCCGGGCGGGGGAGCGCGGCATCCGCTGCCACCTCGTGCGGCCCGGCGACGGCTACCGGCACACCCCCGACGGCTCCACCGTCCGCCCCGAGGCGGCCGAGGACTTCACCCGCCTCCTCGCCGACCTCGACCCCGCGTTCCGCACCGTCGCCCACCTCTGGAACCTCGACCAGCCCCGCCTGGACGACTCCCTCCACACCGACCTCGACCGCCTGGCCGGCCTCGGCGCCTACTCGCTCGTCGCCCTCGCCCAGGCCCTGCCCGCCGCGCGACCGGACGGACGGCTGCACATCGTCACCCGCGGCACCCAGGCCACCGGCCCCGACGACCGCGTCGAACCGCTCGGCGCCCCCGCCTGGGGCCTCGGCCGGGTGCTGTGGCAACAGGAACTCGTCGCCCAGCGCGGCACGTTGATCGACCTGGACGGTGCCACCGGGCACGGAAGGCCGATCGGCCTCGACGCCCCCACGGACCTGCTCGACGAGGTCGACGCGCTGCTGCGCGAACTGACCGCGTCGGCCGCGCACGGCGAGCAGGAGATCGCCCTGCGCGGCGGCCGCCGCCTCACCAGCCGGCTGCGCCCCGCCGAGGGGCTCACCAAGCCGCTGCCGCTGAGCCTGCGGCCCGACGGCAGCTACCTCGTCACGGGGGCGTTCGGCGCCCTCGGCCGGCTGTTGTGCCGCACCCTCGTGCGGCGCGGCGCCCGGCGGCTGATCCTGCTCGGCCGCACCGCCCTGCCCGAGCGCGACCAGTGGCGGCACACCGAACCCGACAGTCCGGCCGGTGCCCGCATCGCCTTCCTGCGCGAGCTGGAGGCACTCGGCGCCGAGGCCCTCGTGGCGCCCGTGGACGTCACCGACGAGACCGCCCTCGGCGCCTGGCTCGCCGACTACCGGGACCGCCAACTCCCGCCCGTCCGGGGCGCGTTCCACCTCGCCGGACAGGTCCGCGACACCCTGCTCCCGCAGATGGACCGCGCGGCCTTCGACGCCGGCTACCTGCCCAAGGTGGCCGGCGGCCACCTCCTGCACCGGCTGCTCCGCGACGAACCGCTCGACCACTTCGTGCTGTTCGCCTCCGTCGCCTCCCTGCTCACCACCGCCGGACAGACCAACTACGCGGCGGGCAACGCCTTCCTCGACGCGCTCGCCCACCACCGCCGCGCCGACGGCCTGCCCGCGATCAGCCTCGACTGGGGCCCGTGGGCCACCGGCATGATCGAGGAGCTCGGCCTCGTCGCCCACTACCGGGACGCCCGCGGCATGAGCTCGCTCCCGCCCGAGGCCGGCACCGCCGTCCTGGAACGGGTGATCGGGCAGGACCGGGCCCAGCTGCTCGTCGCGACCGTCGTCGACTGGCCGGTCTTCCTCGCCTGGTACCCCGCGCCGCCGCCGCTCGTCGCCGACCTGGCGGCCGACGCCGCCGAACCCGCCCAGGCCGAGACCGGCGGCCTCCTGGCCGCCTTCCGCGCCGCCGACCCGGCCGGCCGGCGCACCCTGGTCGCCGAGCGCTTCGCCGCCGCCGTCGCCGCGGTGCTGCGGATCGGTGCCGAGCGGATCGACGAGGACACCCGGCTCGGCGCGCACGGCCTGGACTCGCTGCTCGCCATGGAGCTGCGAGCCCGCGTCCTCGGCGAACTCGGCGTCGCACTGCCGGTGGTGGCCCTGCTGAGCAACGGCCCGGCCGGCGAACTGCTGGACCTCCTGCACGACGGCCTCGCCGCCCTGGCCGCCGACGACGGCACGGCCGCGCGCGCGGCCGTCGACCTGCACACCGACGAGCGGTGCTACCCGCTCACCCACAACCAGAAGGCGCTCTGGTTCCTCAAGCAGCTCCACCCCGACGGCTTCGCCTACAACATCGGCGGCGCCGTCGAGGTCCGCACCGCGATCGACCCCGGCCTGTTCGCCGAGGCCTTCCGCGCCGTCGTCGCCCGCCATCCCGCGCTGCGCGCCGCCTTCACCGCGGAGGAGGGCCGCCCGGTGCAGCGGATCAGGGACGAGGCCGTCGTCAACACGGCGCTGGTCGACGTCGAGGGCCGGCCCTGGGCGGAGGTCCGGGACCTGATCGTCGCGGAGTACCGCAAGCCGTACGACCTGGAGCGCGACCCGCTGGTGCGGCTGCGGATGTTCCGGCGCGGGCCGGAGCACTGGGTGCTGATGAAGGCCGTCCACCACATCGTGTCGGACGCGATCTCGACGTTCACCTTCATCGAGGAGCTGTTCGAGGTCTACGAGGCGCTGACGGCGGGCCGCACGCCCGAGCTGCCGCCGGTGCCCGCCCGCTACCTCGACTTCCTCAACCACCAGAACCGCTTCCTGGCCGGTCCCGAGGCCCGCCGGATGCTCGACTACTGGCGCGGCCACCTGCCCGCCGAGGTGCCGATCCTCAGCCTGCCCACCGACCGGCCCCGGCCGGCCGTGCAGACGCACAACGGCGCGTCGGTCTTCTTCCAGCTGGACGCCGAGCTCAGTGCGCGTGTGCACGAGCTGGCCCGCGCGCACAACGCCACGCCGTTCATGGTCCTGCTGAGCGCCTACTACCTGCTGCTGAACCGCTGGTCCGGGCAGGAGGACATCATCGTCGGCAGCCCGGTGACCGGGCGCACGCAAGAGGAATTCGCCTCCGTCTACGGGTACTTCGTCAACCCGCTGCCGCTGCACGTGAGCCTGGCCGGGGAGCCGACGGTCGCCGAGCTGCTGGGGCGGGTCCGGGCGACGGTGCTCGGCGGGCTGGACAACCAGGAGTACCCGTTCGTGCTGCTGGTCGAGCAGTTGGGGCTCCAGCACGACCCCAGCCGCTCGGCGGTGTTCCAGGCGATGTTCATCCTGCTCACCCACAAGGTCGCCGTCGAGCGCGACGGCTACCGCCTCGACTACATCGAACTGCCCGAGGAGGAGGGACAGTTCGACCTGACGCTCTCCGCCTACGAGGAGGCGGCGGACGGCTGCTTCCACTGCGTGTTCAAGTACAACTCCGACCTCTTCGACGCCCCGACCGTCGAGCGGATGGCCGGGCACTACCGCAACCTCGTGGACGCCATGACGCGCGCCGCCGCCGAGCGGCCCACCGACCGGCTGCCGATGCTCGGCGCGGACGAACGGAGGCTCGTGCTCACCGAGTTCAGCGGCGCCGGACGCGCCCTGGACCACGACGTGCCGCTGCCCGACCTGTTCGCCAAGGCCGCCGCCGAACACCCCGAGGCCGTCGCCGTGGTGGCGCCCGGCCGCACGGGGCCAGCCGAGGCGCGGCGGCTCACCTACGCGGAGCTCGACCACCGCTCCCAGCGGGCCGCCCTGCGGCTGCGCGAACTCGGCGTGCGGGAGGGCTCGGTGGTGGCGGTCTGCCTGGCCAAGTCGCCCGAGCTGATCGGCACGCTGCTCGCGGTCTGGCGGGCGGGCGCCGCCTACCTGCCGCTCGACCCCGGGCACCCGGCCGACCGCCTCGCCTACCAGGTCGCCGACGCGGGCGCCGTCCTCGTCGTCGTCGACCAGGAGCTCCCGGCCCCGGCGGGGCTGCCCGTCCCGCTGGTGACCCTGGAGGACCTGGCGGGGCCGGCGGCCGAGGACGCCCCGCTGCCCGGCACCGACCCGGACCGGCCCGCGTACGTGATCCACACCTCCGGCTCGACCGGCCGCCCGAAGGCCGTCCGGGTGGCCCACCGCAGCCTCGCCGCGGTGGCCGCGGGCTGGCGGGCCGAGTACCGGCTGGACACCGACGTCCGGGTGCACCTGCAGATGGCAGGCGTCTCCTTCGACGTCTTCACCGGCGACCTCGCCCGGGCGCTCGGCTCGGGCGGCACGCTCGTCCTGGTCGACCGCGAGCTGCTCTTCGACCCCGCCCGGCTGTACCGGACGATGCGCGAAGAGGCCGTCGACGGCGGTGAGTTCGTCCCGGCGGTCGCCCGCGCCCTGCTCGCCCACTGCGAGCGCGAGGGCCTGCGGCTGGACTTCCTGCGGCTGCTGGTCGTCGGCTCGGACCTCTGGAAGGCCGGCGAGCACGCCCGGCTGAGCGCCCTGTGCGGCCCGCGGACCCGGGTGGTCAACTCCTACGGCCTGACCGAGGCCAGCGTGGACAGCACCTACTTCGAGGGGCCGGTGGACGCCCTGGAACCGGGCCGGATGGTGCCCATCGGGCGGCCGTTCCCCAACAGCGCGCTCTACATCCTCGACCGCCACGGCGAGCCGGTGCCGCCGGGCGTCCCCGGCGAACTGTGGATCGGCGGCGCGGGCGTGGCCGACGGGTACCCGAACGACCCCGGGCAGACCGCCGAGCGCTTCACCACCCTCGACCTGGACGGGCCGGTCCGGCTCTACCGCACCGGCGACCTCGGCCACTGGGACGCCGGGGGCACCGCGCACCTGCTCGGCCGGATCGACAACCAGGTGAAGGTGCGCGGCCACCGGATCGAACTCGGCGAGGTCGAGGCCCAGTTGGCCGACCGGCCGGAACTGGCGCAGGTGTGCGTGACGATCCGTCAGGACGTGGCGGGCGAGGCCGTCCTGTGCGCGTACTGCGTCCCGGCGGAGGGTTCCGTACTGGACCGCGGCGAGCTGCGGCGCCACCTGTCCGAGCGACTTCCCACCTTCATGATCCCGTCCTGGTTCACCGAACTGCCCGCCCTGCCGCTGACGTCGAGCGGCAAGGTCGACCTCGCCGCGCTGCCGGAACCGCGCGTCGAGGCCGGCGGTGACCGGCACGAGCCCCCGGTCACGCTCTACGAGACCCGGATGGCCGCCCACTGGGAGGCGCTGCTCGGGGTGGACGGGGTCGGCCTGCAGGACGACTTCTTCGAACTCGGCGGCAGCTCCATCCGGTTGATCGAGCTCATCCACCACCTGCGGACCGAGTTCAACATCGCCGTCCCGGTCGGCCGGCTCTTCGCGGTCACCACCCTGCACGGCATGGCGCGCGCCGTCGAGCAGATCATCACCGGCGAGGCGGCGGGCGGCGAGCCCCACCTGTGGTTCAACCGGGACGCGCCGCCCGAGCGGACGGTGTTCTGCTTCCCGCCCGCCGGCGGGCACGGCCTGGTCTACCGCCAGCTCGCCGCGCACCTGCCCGGCCACCGGATCGCCGCCTTCAACTACCTCTCCGGGGACGACAAGGCGGCCCGGTACGCGGACCTCGTCGAGGCGCTGCACGAGGACGGCCCGTACGCCCTGCTCGGCTACTCGCTCGGCGGCAACCTCGCCTTCGAGGTGGCCAAGGAGCTGGAGCGGCGCGGCCGCGCGGTGAGCGCCGTCGTCGTCCTGGACTCCTACCGGATCACGGAGGCCTACGCGCTCGGCGAGGAGCACCTCGCCGCGTTCGAGCGGGAGCTCCGCGAGCACCTGCACCGGCACACCGGGTCGACGCTCGTCGCCCAGGAGACCCTCGAACAGGCCCGGGACTACCTGGAGTTCTGCAGCCGCACGCCCAACACCGGTACCGTCGCCGCCCCGCTCACCGTGGTCTGCGACCGCGAGCAGGTGGTCCTCCATACGGGCGGCTCGGGCGGGTCCTGGCAGGGCGCCTCCACCGCCGGCACCGCGGTGCTCGGCGGGCACGGCACCCACGCCGAGATGATGGACGGCGAATTCGCCGCCCGGAACGCCGAGTTGGCGGGCACGATCCTGGCCGGAGGCGGCGCCGATGGCCACGCCTGACCGCGGCCCGGACTGGACCGCCCGGGAGCGCCCTCCCGGCGGCCCGCCCCGGGTGATCGTCATCGGCGCGGGCATCGCGGGCCTCGCCACCGGCTGCTACGCGCAGATGAGCGGCATGGAGACGCGCATCTTCGAGAAGCACGTGCTGCCCGGCGGCTGCTGCACCGCGTGGTCCCGCGACGGCTACCTCTTCGACTACTGCATCGACTGGCTGATCGGCACCGCACCGGGCGCCGGCGGCCACCAGGTGTGGCGCGAACTCGGCGCGCTGGACGGCAAGTCGGTGACCGAGTTCGACGTCTTCAACCGCGTCGTCGACGAGCACGGCCGGGCCGTCACCTTCTACAACGACCCCGACCGGCTCGAACGGCACCTGCTGGAGACCTCCCCGGCCGACGCGCCGCTGATCCGCTCCTTCTGCAAGGACTTCCGCCGCTTCGCCGCGCTCGACCTGCCCTGGGAGGTGACGCCCCCGCCACTGCGGACGGCGGCCCAGCGCCTGCGCACCGCGCGCGCCGTCCTGCCCGCGTTCCGGCTGTTCTGGCGCACCGCGACCACCCCGATGCGGGGCTTCGCCGACCGCTTCCAGGACCCGCTGCTCCGGCGGGCCCTGCCCAACATGTTCCTTCAGGAGCCGGCCGGCTTCCCGCTGCTGCCGTACCTGTACACGCTGGCCGCCGCGCACAACGGCAACGCCGGTTTCCCGCAGGGCGGTTCGCTCGGGCTGGCCCGCTCGGTGGAGGAGCGCTACACCTCGCTCGGCGGGGTGGTCGGCTACCGCCACCGGGTCGAGCGGATCCTGGTCGAGGACGGCCGGGCGGTCGGGGTGCGGCTGCGGGACGGCAGCACGCACTACGCCGACCACGTGGTGTCCGCGTGCGACGGCCCGACCACCGTCGACCGCCTGCTGGAGGGCCGCTGGACGAGCCCGACGGCGGACCGGCTCTACCACGAACTCCTCGACAGCCCGGGCAACTTGTACCCGGCCGCCGTCTCGGTCTTCGTCGGCGTCGACGGCCCGCTGCCGCCCGGCGGGGCGCACAGCACGACGTACCTGCTCACCCCCGAGGAGGGCGCCCGGCTGCCCGGTGCGCTCCAGGACAGCCTCGTGGTGCAGCTGCGTTCGCGCTACGGCGACGGGTTCGCGCCGCCGGGCAAGTCGATCCTGCACTGCATGTACTTCAGCGACCACGCCTCGTGGAAGGCGCTGCGCGCGGCCGACCGCCGGGCGTACCGCGCCAGGAAGCAGGAAGTCGCCGACTTCGTCCGGGAGTTCCTGGAGCGGACGCACCCGGGGCTGGCGGGCCGGATCGAGCTGCTCACCGTGGCCTCGCCCGTCACGACCGAGCGGTTCACCGGCAACACCTACGGCAGCATCCTCGCCTGGCAGGCGTTCTCCGACGCCGAGGACGCCGCCAACCGGCTGGTCAACAAGGACCGCATGCGGCTGCCGGGGCTGAGCGGCTTCTCGATGGCGGGCCAGTGGGTCGGCATGGGCGGCCTGATCCGGGCGGCCACCAGCGGGCGGTTCGCCGTCCAGTACCTCTGCCGGGAACTCGGCCTGGAGTTCCGGGCCTGGCCCAGCGACGACCAGGAGCCCTGGCACCCCGGCAAGTGGGGCCGGGTGCCGCGGCTCGGCCGGGCGGACCTCGGGGCCGTGGAGACGACCGTGGGAGCGGCGGAATGAGTTCGACGACCAGGCCGGAGATGGTGATCGTCGGAGGCGGCCTCAGCGGCCTGTCGACCGGTTGCTACGGCCAGATGAACGGCTACCGCACCAAGGTGCTGGAGATGCACGAGATCCCCGGCGGCTGCTGCACCGGCTGGGAGCGTGGCGACTTCACGTTCGACCCCACCATCAGCTGGCTGCTCGGCAGCGGTCCGGGCAACGAGATGCACCAGATCTGGCTGGAGCTGGGCGCCCTCCAGGGCAAGCGGATGCGCAACTTCGACGCCTTCAACGTCGTGCGCGGGCGGGACGGCCGGGCGGTCTACTTCTACTCCGACCCGGACCGGCTGGAGGCGCACCTGCTCGGCCTCTCGCCGGCCGACGCCCGCCCGATCAGGCAGTTCTGCGGGGACCTGCGCCGGTTCCGCCGCTGCCTCACGCTCTACCCGTTCCTCAGCCCGGTCGGGCTGATGAGCCGCTGGGCGCGGTACCGGATGCTGGCGTCGTTCGTCCCGTACTTCAACCTCATCCGCCGCTCGCTCGGCGTCCTCATGACGGACTACTCTCAGCGCTTCCAGGACCCCTTGCTGCGCGAGGCGTTCAACTTCATCCTCTACGAGAAGCACCCCAACTTCCCGGTGCTGCCGTTCTACTTCCAGCTGGCCGCCCACGAGGGCCTGTCGGCCGGGGTGCCGGAGGGAGGTTCGCTCGGGCTGGCGCGCTCGATCGAGGACCGTTACAAGCGGCTCGGCGGCGAACTGCTGTGCAACACCAAGGTGGTGGAGATCCTCGTCGAGGACGACCGCGCGGTGGGGGTGCGGCTGAGCGACGGCACCGAGATCCCGGCGGACGTCGTGGTGTCGGCCTGCGACGGCCGGGCGACGGTGATGGACCTGCTCAAGGGCCGCTACCTGAACGGCACGTACCGCCGCCTCTACACCGAGTGCATCGACCAGCGGGACCAGGTCTTCCCCGGCTACGTCGCCGTCTTCCTCGGCCTGCGCGAGCCGTTCCCGGTCGGCGACCCGTGCACGACGTACCTGCTCGACGAGGACCTCGCGGGGCGGCTCACCGGGATCCGGCACCCGAGCATCAACATCCAGTTCCGCAGCCGCCACTACCCGGAGCTCTCCCCGGCCGGCACCGGCGTCGTGTTCGCGAGCTACTTCAGCGACATCGCCCCCTGGCGGGCGCTGAGCACCGGCCCCGAGCAGGCCGCCCGGATCCGCCGCGGCGAGGAGCTGCACACCCTGCCGGTCGGGCGCGGCCGGGAGTACCAGCGGGAGAAGCGGCGGGTGCGCGACGCCGTCATCGAGCTGCTCGAACGCCACCACCCCGGCATCCGGTCCGCGATCACCGTCAAGGACGTGTCGACCCCGCTGACCCAGCTGCGCTACACCGGCAACTACGACGGCTCGGTGCTCGGCTGGCAGCCCTTCGTGGAGAGCGGCGAGACCATGGAGGAGGAGATCAAGCGCAACGGCCCGGTGCTGCCCGGCCTGCGCGACTTCTACCTCTCCGGGGTGTGGGCCACCACCGGCGGCCTGATCCGGGCCGCCGCCTCCGGCCGGCACGTCATGCAGTTCATCTGCCACGACGAGGGCCGCCCGTTCACCGCTTCGGTGGACGACATCGCCCCGCCGCCCACCCATCTCGTCGACCGTGTCGGTCGGTTCTGAGTTCTTCGGTCGGTTCTGAGTTCTGAGGAGCACACCTGTGGTTCGGATCGAGAAGTGGATCGTCCGCGAGCACGTCGAGGGCGTACCGGACGTCGAGCGGACGTACGAGAAGGCGGTCGAGGACGTCGAGGTCAGGCTGGCCCCGGACGAGATGCTGTTCCGCACCCGGTACGTCTCGGTGGACCCGTACCTCCAGGGGATCACCCTGGACACGCCCATCGGCGACCACGCGGGCGGCGACTCCGTCATGGAGGTGGTCGAGGCGGGGCCGCGGGCGCGGTTCGCCGTCGGCGACCTGGTGCACGGCTTCGGCGGCTGGCGCAGCCACGTCATCGGGACGGGCGCCGCGACGCCGTGGCAGACCGGGACGTTCCCGATGGTCTTCCCCGAGTACCGGCTGCTCGACCCCGCGCACTACGACGAGGCGCTGCCGCTGTCGACGGTGCTCGGCGTGCTGGGCGGCTCGGGCATGACGGCGTGGGCGACGGTGACGAAGTTCCTGGACGTCCGGCCCGGGGACACCGTCGTGGTCGGCGGCGCGTCCGGCTCGGTCGGCTCGCTGGTCGGCCAGCTGGCGCGGCTGCGCGGCGCCCGGGTGGTGGGCACGACCGGCTCGCCCGCCAAGGTGGCCCGGCTGAGCGGGCTCGGCTTCGACGCGGTCGTGCTGTACCGCGACGGGGACGACCCCGAGCGGCTGCGCGAGGACCTGGCCAAGGCGGCGCCGGCCGGCGTCGACCGGTACTTCGACAACCTCGGCGGGACGCTGACCGACGTCGTGTTCACGATGCTGAACATCGACAGCCGGGTCGCGGTGTGCTGGCAGTGGGCCAGCCAGGTCGGCGGGGACTGGACCGGGCCGCGGCTGCTGCCGATGATCATGTTCCCGCGGACGACGATCCGCGGGATCTTCGCGCCGGAGTGGTTCACCGACGAGAACTGGGCGGGCCTGCGGGAGGAGGTGGGCGGCCTGGTGCGCCGGGGCGAGATCGCCTACGAGCAGACCGTGCACCGCGGCTTCGACAGCATCCCGGCCGCCTACCGGAGCCTGTACACGGACCGGGCGGCCAGCCGGGGCAAGGTGCTCGTAGAGCTGTGAACGGGTTTTCCCGGGGAAGGCGTTGGCGGATCGGCGGCCGTGCGGCTATGCTCCCCGGCGATGACGACTCTCTCCTCTCTCAGGATGGAGGTCCCGTCCGCGCAAGGTGAGTGCTGATGGCCACTCACTCCGCGAACCGGGATCCCCGTCTCCTCCGCTGGCTGCGCGTGCGCGAGTTCGCCGTGCCGCCCACCATGATCGAGTCCGCGACCGCCCGCCGCCGCACCGGCGACTGGGCCGGGGCGTGCGCCGCCGCGCGGCTCGACGTCGACCTCGACCTCAAGACCGCCGCCCGTGCCCACGGCCGCGCGTTCGTCGAGCAACTCCGCGCCGACCTCCGTAGGTTGGCGCCCGACCTGCTGCGCTGGCACCTGCCCAGGACCGCTCCGGACGGGCTGCTGCGGGCCGGCCTGACCGTCCCGCTCGCCCGGTACGCCGGCACCGGGCGCGACGGGCGGAGCCCCGTGCACCTGGTGGTCCGCACCCCGCCCGCGTGGGCGGACGGCGGCCAGCGGATCAGTCTCGCGCTGTGGTCCGACGGCGCGGACGCGGGCGCGCATCCGCATCCGCGGCCGAGCCGCCGCTACCGGCTCGACCTGCACCGGCACCTCTGGGACGCCGACCGCGCAGGCGAGTTGGGCGCGCGCGGCGGCGACGGCGCGGCGCAGCCGGTGCATCCGGCCGTGCCGCCGGGCCTGCCGTGCGCCGTCGACCGCTGGGCGGCGGAGGCGCGCGTCCTGCTGGCGGCCGACGGGCTGCCCGCGGGCCCCGTCGCCGTCCGGCTCGGGGGCCGCCACCGGCTCGTCCTCGGCGTCGACGGCACGCCCGCGCCCGGCGTGACGGACGGGCTGCCGGTGCTGCCCGACGCGGCGACGTGGATCCCGCCGGACGTGGAACTGCTGCGCGCCGGGCTCGTCGAGCCCGACCGGTTGCACCCGCTGGTGGCCGCCGCCCTGGTGGCCGGTCACGTCCCGGCGGCCCGGATGCGGCCCCCCGACGGGCCGCGGTTCGTCGACTGCCGGGGCTCCCGGCACCGGATCGGGCTGGTGGACGGGGTGTTGGCCGCGCTCGACCACGACCCCGAGGAGCTCCGCCGCGAGGAGCTGCTCGTCGGCCTCGGGGGCCCGCCCCTGCCGTGCTTGCGGGCGATCGACCTCACCCACAGGAGCCCGGCCGGGCTCGACGGCGTCCGTGAACTCCTGGACCACGGCGACACCGCCGGGGCCCTCGCCGTCGTCGAGGAACTGCTCGGCCCGGCCGCCGTGCTGCGCGACGGACCGCTGCGGGACGAACTGGAGGCCGCGGCGCAGCGCCGGATCGCGTACGGCCTCTACCGCGCCGGCCTGACCGGCGGTCACTGCCCGCCCAGGCCCCGCCCCCTCCACTCCTGGTGCTCGCGGCACAGCCGCTGCTACTGACCCTCCGTCAAAAAGGTGATCCCCATGGCTCTTTCCGTCCTGCCCGAAAACTCCGAACTCACCGTCGCCGCGGACCTGTTGGCACTCCTTGCCGACACCGCCACCGAACTCCGCCCGGACGACCAGCTGGAGGCCCTGACCCTCGCCGTGGCCGCCGACCTCCCCGTGCTCCTCTGGGGCGAGCCGGGCATCGGCAAGACCGCCGCCCTCACCCAGCTCGCCACCTCCCTCGACCTCCCGCTCACCACCGTGATCGCCAGCGTCCACGAACCCTCCGACTTCTCCGGACTGCCGATCGTCGGCGACGACCCCGCCGAACAGGGCGTCCCGCTGGCCCCGCCGGACTGGGCGGTGCGCCTCGTCCGGGCCGGGCGCGGGCTGCTGTTCCTCGACGAGCTGTCCACCGCGCCGCCCGCCGTGCAGGCCGCGCTGCTCCGGCTGGTCCTGGAGCGCCGCATCGGCGCCCTCCAACTCCCGCCCGGTGTGCGGATCGTGGCCGCCGCCAACCCGCGTTCCTCGGCCGCCGACGGCTGGGAGCTGAGCCCGCCGCTCGCCAACCGCTTCGTCCACCTCCAGTGGGTCCACGACCACGAGGTCGTCGTCCGCGGCCTCGGCGGCACCTGGCCGCGCGCCACCCTGCCGAGCCTCGACCGGGCCGCCCTCCCCGAGGCGGTGGCCTTCGCCCGGCGCGCCGTCTGCGGGCTGCTCGCCGCCCGTCCCAAGCTCGTCCACCAGCTGCCGAGCAGCGAGGCCCGCCGCGGCGGCGCCTGGCCGTCCCCGCGCAGCTGGGACATGGCGCTGCGCCTGATCGCCTTCGCCACGGCCGCCGGCTCCTCGCGGGACGTCCTGTCGCTGCTCGTGCGCGGCACCGTCGGGGACGGCCCCGGGCTGGAACTCCTCGCGAGCATCGACCGGATGGACCTGCCGGACCCGGAGGACCTCCTCGCCGACCCGGCCGCCGCCGGCCTGCCCGAGCGCGGCGACCTGCGCCAGGCCGTCCTCGACGGCGTCGTGGCCGCCGTCCGCAACCGGGCGACGCGCGAACGCTGGGACGCGGCCTGGGCGTTGCTCGTCCGCGCGATGGAGACCGGCGCCCCGGACGTCGTGGTCGTCCCCGCCACCACGCTCGCCTCGCTGCGCCGCGACGACTGGGACGTGCCGGCCGCGATCGACCGGCTCGCCGGGGCGGTGACGCTGTCCCGGCGCGCGGACGCGGCGGCGGGCCGGGTGGCGGCGCTCGCGGGCAAGGGCGGCCGGTGACGGCGACGGTGAGCGCGGCCGCCCTCGGTCTCGACGTCGACAAGCTCTTCGCCGCCCGCCTGATGGCCGCCCGGGCCCGCCCCTACCTGGCGACGGCGCTGTTCGCCCTGCACGTGGCGGAGTCGCGGGACGTGCCCACGATGGCCGTCGACGCCCACTGGCGCTGCTACGTCTCCCCGGGCTTCGTCGCCCGGACACCGGTCGAGGACCTCGCCGGGGTGTGGGTGCACGAGGTGTCGCACCTCCTGCGCGACCACCACGGGCGCAGCGCGCGCTACGCGAAGCGGCACGGGCTGACCGGCCCGGCGGAGCAGCTGCAGATGAACATCGCGGCCGACTGCGAGATCAACGACGACGTCTACGGCGACGGCCTCGTGTGCCCCGAGGGAGCCGTCGTCCCGGCGGACCTGGAGCTGCCGGCGGGCGAACTGATGGAGGACTACCTCGGGCGGTTCCGGCTCGGGCAGCTCACCGAGCACCTGGCCTGGCTCGACTGCGGCAGCGGCGTCGACGGCCGGCCGCGCCCGTGGGACCTGGGCCCGGACGGCGCCCACGGGCTCAGCCGGCAGGAGCGGGACGCGGTGCGCTTCCGGGTGGCCGAGGGCATCGCGGGCCGGCCGGGGAACGCCCCGGAGGGCTGGCGGCGGTGGGCCGAGGAGGCGTTCCACCCGCCGCAGCCGTGGCGGGAGCTGCTCGGTGCGGCGGTCCGCTCGGCGGCCTCGGGCGGCGGTGTGGGCCAGGACTACTCGTACGGCCGCCCGGCCCGGCGCTCGGTGAGCCTGCCCGGGATCGTCCTGCCGAGCCTGCGCCGCCGTCCGCCCCGGGTGGCGGTGGTGGTGGACACCTCGGGGTCGGTCAGTGACGCCGAACTGGGCAGCGCCCTGCTGGAGGTCGCGGCGATCGCCCGCGCGGTCGGCGGTCGGCGGGACCTGGTGACGGTGCTCTCCTGCGACGCGGCGGTGGGGACGGTGCACCCGCTGTGCAAGGCCGAGGGCATCCCGCTGATCGGCGGGGGCGGCACGGACATGCGGGAGGGGTTCACGGCGGCGCTGCGCACGCGGCCCGACGTCATCGTGGCGCTGACGGACGGCCAGACGCCGTGGCCGTCGGCCAAGCCGCCGTGCCGGACGGTCGTCGGGCTGTTCCCCCGGGGCACCCCGAGGTGGGCGGAGAAGGACCCCGGCTACGAGCCCCCGCCCGGGCCTCCGGCCTGGGCGCGGGTGGTGACGATCGGGTGAGCCGCGTCGTCCCGGCCGCGGGCGGCGAGCAGCGGACCGAGGGCGCGGGTGCCCGGACCGGTCCGGCCGCCGGGGCCGGGGAGCGCGGTGGTGTTGGCGGCGGTGACCGGTCCGCCGCAGTTCCCGCAGGCCATGACGGGGGTGGCGGCGTGGCCGCAGTCCAGGTGGCGGACGCGGGCCGGCGGTCCCGCCTCGCCCGCGTACCAGCGGTCGCCCCAGTTCATCAGGGCGAGCAGGACGGCGTGCAGCTCGGCGCCCTTCTCGGTGGCGCGGTAGTGCTCGCGCGGCGGGTGGTCCTGGTAGCGCTCGCGGACGAGCACGCCCTCGTCGACCAGCCGGGCGAGCCGGGCGGCCAGGGTCTTGCGGGAGATACCCAGGTCGTGCGCCAGGTCGTCGAAGCGGCCGATGCCCGCGAGGACGTCCCGCATGATCAGGGCCGTCCAGGCGTCGCCGAACAGGTCGGTGGCGCGCGCGATCGAGCAGGCGACGTCGGCGAGGGAGGTGCGGGTCATGGCGGCCAGCCTAGACCGGTTCCCGGGTTCCCTGAGGGAACCTGTCCCTGTTAGGTTTCCTCAGGGAACGCAACATTGACTCCGGGGCAGGACCCCGACTCCGGGTCAGGGCCCGACCTCCATCCGGGGGCCGGGTCCGGCACCGGGCCCGGACCCGAGCAGTTAGGAGCATCGCCATGGGCACCACCCCGCACATCGAGCTCGACTCAGCGCACCCCGGTGCCATCGACGGCCGGCACATCCGCGCCCTCGCCTTCCAGGCCGTCCGCACGGCGTACCTCGCCGAGGTCGCCCCGGACGGCGGCGGGCGTCCGGCCCTGGTCGTCGGCGGCGGTCGCGGCCTGCCCGCCGCCGCACTCGCCCGCCTCGGCTACCGGGTGACCGCCGTCGACCCGTCCCCGGTGGCCACCGCGGCGGCGCGGGCAGCCCACGCGCGGGACGGGCTGGCGATCGCCGACGAGACCGCAACCGCCGAGGAACTGCCGTTTTCCGACGGGGAGTTCGACCTCGTCTACGTCGCGGACACCTTCGAGGTCACCGCCGACCTCGACCGCGTCCTCGGGCACACCGCCCGTGTCCTGCGCCCCGGCGGCACCCTCGTCTACGACACCGTCAACCGGACGCCGCTCGCGCGGCTGGTCTACCTCGGCGCGTTCCAGGCCCTCCCGATGACCCGCATCATGCCCCCGGGCCGCTACGCCGCCGACCGGCTGCGCACCCCGGCCGAACTGACCGCGGCCCTGGCCCGCCACGGCCTGCGCAACCAGGACGTCCGGGAGTTCAAGCCGCGCGACCCGCGCGCGCTCGTCCGGGCGATCCGTGCCCGCAGGGCCGGGCGGATCACCGACGACGAGATCCCGCCGCTGGTCGACTTCGTCCTCGCGGCGGGCGCCCGGCCGTTGGTCACGTACCTCGGGCACGCGCGGAGGTGAGCGCCGCCCGGTCGTGCGCGGCCCGGTCGTGCGCGGCCGTGGTGAGGCCGTCGCCCCGGTGGTGTCAGTCCGTCTCGGCCAGGTGGGCGTAGATGACGATGTCGCCGTGGGCGCCGGTGGCGTCGCCGTCGCAGGTGACCAGCCGCAGTTGGGCGTCGGCCGCCGCGGCGTAGGCGCGGTCGTCCGGGAAGCCGGCCTTCGTGTCGGCCTGGACGGCGTCGACCGCGAACCGGGCGGTGTGCCGGTCGGCGCGGGTGATGTCGATCAGGTCGCCCCGGTGCAGCGTGCCCAGCCGCCGGAACACCGCGGGGCCCTGACGGGTGTCGACGTGCCCGAGCACGACGGCCGTGCCGACCTGGCCGGGGGAGACGCCGTCGTGGTACCAGCCGGCCAGGTTCCGGTCGGTCTCGGACGGCGGCTCCAGGTGCCCCCGGCCGTCGAGCCCGACCCCCGCGACCGGCGCGTCCACGCCGATCCGGGGGATCCGGATCCGCGTCGGCGCGGCCGGGCCGAGCCCCTCGGGAGCGGGCCGGTCCGCGGCCGCCGGGGCCCGGTCCGTGGCGTCCGTCGCGGGCCCGCACGCCGCCAGCCCGCCGCCGACGGCGAGCACGAGCACCCATCGGCCGACCGCCCGTCGCCCCTGGTTCATGATCCGCATCCGGACAGACAACCGCGCCGACCGCCCCGCCGCACGGCGACGCGCCCATGACCGCGATTGGCTCGCGCTCCGACTCAGGACACCAGCGGCTCCTCCTCCACCTCCGTCAGGCGGACGGTGCCCAGGCCGCCGCGCTCGGCCTTCACCTCCGTCACCTTCAGCTGCGTGCCCGGCAGGAGGATGAACTCCTCCTCTCCCGTGAACGACGAGAAGTCGCGGATGCCCACCGCCCGGGCCGGAACCACCTCGAAGAGCGTCCGCTTCCCGCGGCTGCCGAGGAACGACCGGGCCACGCCGAGCTCGGAGGTGCACGAGGAGACGCCCCACCACGTCACCGTCCGCCCGAGCGGGTACTGGGCGCGGAGGTCCAGCGGCACCCCGCGCCACAGCGGCGCGGTGCGCGCCGGCAGCCCGGACACCGCCGCGAACAGCAGGCGCAGGTAGGGGAGGTACGGCACGACCTTCGCACGGTCGGGGGAGCGCAGGACGGCGTTGATCTCGCGGTAGAACGCCGACTCGCACGTGTAGAGGTACAGCGCGGCGATCGCGTCGGCGGAGAGCCCCCGGCCCGCGTCGGCGTCCGCCCGCCGCTTGCCGAACTCGTGCGAGCGCTCGACGTGCCCGCCCAGGCCGCGCAGCAGCTCGGCGACCGGGCCGACGGCGTCCCGGAAGTCCATCAGGGGCGTGTCGAACACCCCGGTGATCGCCGGGAGTTCGAGGCCCTCGTCCTTCACGCTCGCGAGGCGTTCGAGGTACAGCTGGTGCAGTTCCATCGTGGACGCGATGAACGCGCCCATGCGCTCGGCGACGCCGTCGTCCGCCTGGCCGCCCTCGGCCGCCTGCTGGTTCCAGCCCTTGCTCGGCAGCCAGTCGACCTCGTCGAGGCCGAGCGAGGCGAGGGCGGCGTTCACCGTGCCGAAGTGCTCGTCGTCGCAGAAGATGTCCCCCTGCGCGGCCGGGTTGGCGTGGTCGATGTGCCGGACCTCGACACCGGGGTACTTCTTCTCCAGCCGCTGCACGACCCGCTTCAGGCTGCGCGCGTGCGCGCCCCACCACGCGAAGACGACGGCGCGGTCCTCCTCGGCGGCCTGCTGCTTCGCGCTGAGGATCTCCTCGACGATCCGCTCCGCCACCGGCCGCCAGAACGCGGTGTGCCGGTCGGGGCCCGCCCCGCCGCTGCTGCTCGCCGTCAGGGCCGCGTTGAGCAGCAGCACGCCCTGGGTGAGCATCGCCTGGAACCACTCCGGCGGCTGGACGGTGTCCCGCTCCTTCAGCAGCGCGCGTATGTCGGCGATCGGCGTCTTCTTGGGGATGCCGTACTTCCACATCGCCGCGGCCTTGATGATGCAGCGGATGCTGACGACCCGGCCGAACTGGCTGTCCTTCCAGTCGTGGAAGGTGTTGTCGAACATCGCGATGCCGGTGGCGCTCTCCGGCCGGGGGTACGGGTTCTGGCCGAAGACCACCACCTTCCACTGGTGCGGCGCGTTGGGCTTGAGCGCCTGGAAGGTCAGCTCGCGGACCGGCACGACCTCGGGGGCGCGGTTCGGGCCGATGAAGGAGGCCGCGTCCGGCTGCGCCTCGATGACCGGCTTGAGCAGCGGCAGCCAGGGCTCGCCGCCGCCCTTGAACAGGTCGGCGAGGGCGAGCGGGTCGTTCGGGTCGGGCTGGGCGGTGGCTTCGCTCATGGCGGCACAACTCCTGGGTTCTCACGCGGTGCTGACGTCGGGAAGTCGCTGCCGACAGTACGAGGACCCACCGACAACGGCGCCGGCCGGGTTTGTCGGTGCGGCGCGCTAGCTTCGAGTCCGTTGGAAGAACGCGACGACGAAGCCGTCGACGAACGCGATGACGAACGCGATGACCAACGAGATGACGAACGCGATCCCGATCGGAGCACGCCCATGGACCGCACGCAGCCGCCGCTCAGGGTGGTACTGACCGACCTCAACTCGACCGTGGTGCGGGCGTGGCGGGCCGCCTTCGCCGACACGCCCGGGGTCGAGATCCGCACCGGCTCGATCCTCGACGAGAAGGTCGACGCCTGGGTCAGCCCCACCAACTCCCGCGGCCGGATGGACGGCGGCACCGACGCCGCCGTCAAGCGCCACCTCGGCGCCGGCATCCAGCTGCGCGTCCAGCGCGCGATACGCACCGGCTTCGCCGGTCACCTCCCGGTGGGCGCCGCGGTGTGCGTGCCGTCCGGGGCGGAGCACCCGAAGTTCCTGATCTCCGCCCCCACGATGGAGGAGTCCTCGCAGAACGTCAGCGAGACGCTCAACGTGGCCCTCGCGTGCGCCGCCGCGTTCCAGGCGGTCCACCAGCAGAACCGCAAGGCCCCCGGCAGCATCCGCTCCGTCGCCCTGGTGGGCATGGGCGCGCAGACCGGGCGCGTCCCCGCCCGGGTGTGCGCCAACCTGATGTGGACGGGCCACACCCTCTTCCACGACCACGACTTCGAGGACTACGCGGACCTGCGCACCACGGTCCTCGCCCAGCTCGACGACATCGAGAACGCCCCGGTCGACCGGCCCGTCCGCCTCACCCCACCGGCCCCCACCAGGCGCCGCACCCGCTGAGACCGTCGGGCCTCCGGCTTCAGAACCGCCTTACCCCGGCGGCGGAGAATCCGGGGGCTTCGGCCGAGAGCCGGCCGTCACCCGAGGGTTCTGGGGATCGAATGACCAGTGAGACGACGGGCGCAGCGACGGGCGTGGAGACGCTGCCGGACTTCCCGATGACGCGCGGCTGCCCCTACCACCCGCCGGCCGGCTACGGGCGGCTGAGGGAGGCCGGTCCGGTGGCCCGGGTCCGGCTGTTCGACGGCCGGACGGCCTGGGTGGTCACCGGGTACGAGGAGGCGCGGCGACTGCTGATCGATCCGCGGCTCTCCTCCGACCGGGCGCGCCCGGACTTCCCGGTGCTCGTGCCGAGGATGGCGGCGGCGAAGCTCACGGCGCTGGTGGGCATGGACCCGCCGGAGCACGACGTGCAGCGGCGCATGCTGATCCCCAGTTTCACCGTGAAGCGGGTGAACGGCCTCCGGCCGGCGATCCGGCGGATCGTCGGGGAGCGGATCGACGCCATGCTGGCGAAGGAGCGGCCGCAGGCGGACCTCGTCCAGGAGTTCGCGCTGCCGGTGCCGTCCACCGTCATCTGCGAGCTGCTCGGTGTCCCGTACGCCGACCACGAGTTCTTCGAGGAGCAGACCCGCCGCATGGTGCTGGCCAGCAGCACGGCGGAGGAGGCGGCCGCGGCGAGCGCCGCACTGATGGCGTACTTCGACGAGCTGATCTCGGTGAAGCAGGCGCGACCGGGGGAGGGGCTGCTCGACGAACTGATCGCGGACCGCCTCGCCACCGGTGAGCTGGGGCGGACCGAACTGACCTCGATCGCGATGTTCATGCTCGTCGCCGGGCACGAGACGACCGCGAACATGCTCGCGCTCAGCGTCCTGACGCTGCTGGTGCACCCGGAGCAGCTGGCCCTGCTCCGGGCCGACGAGGGCGCCGCCGCGGGTGCGGTCGAGGAGCTGCTCAGGTTCCTCTCCGTCGCGGACGAGCTGCAGCGGGTGGCGGCCGCGGACATCGAGATCGGCGGTGTCGTCATCCGCGAGGGCGAGGGGGTCTACCTGCCGAACGCGGCGGCCAACCGGTCCGCGGAGGTCTTCTCCGACCCCGACCGCCTCGACATCCGCCGGGCCGACCGGCGCCACCTGGCGTTCGGCTACGGCGTCCACCAGTGCATCGGGCAGAACCTGGCACGTGCCGAGCTGGAGATCGCGCTGTACGAACTGGCGGTCCGGATACCGGGCCTGCGGCCGACGGAGCCGGTCGAGGCGCTCGCCGTCAAGCCGGGCGGCTCCGTGCAGGGGGTCTACCGGCTGCCCGTCGCCTGGTAGTCGCGAACGGTACCGGAAGGGCCGCGGTGGGGCCGGCCGGGACGGTGACGTCCGTCCACCAGTAGTTCCGGTGCTCGAACGGGTAGGTCGGCAACTCGGCGGGCACCGGGTGGTGGTCGCCGTACCAGGCGTCCCAGCGGACCGACCCGCCCGCGGCGTGCAGTCGCGACACCGCGGTGACCAGGGACTCCTCCTCCGGCCGGTCGGGCAGCAGGACCGGTGTGACCACCGGAGCCGCGTCCGGCAGGCAGGCCCCCACCATGGGGGTGAGCACGGCGTCCGGGCCGACCTCCACGAACGCCCTGGTCCCGGCCTCGTGCAGCGTGGCGACCACGGCGCCGAAACGCACCGGCGAGCGGAGCTGGCGGGCCCAGTACTCCGGCTGCCGCAGTTCGTCGACGGTGACCGGCCGCCCCGTCAGGTCGGAGACGACCGGGATCGCGGGCGGGCGGAAGTCGAGCCCCTCCACCACCGGGCGCAGCCGGTCGAGCGCCCCGTCCATGTGGTGCGAGTGGAAGGCGTGGCTGACGCGGAGCAGGCGGGTCCTGCGGCCCTGGGCCCCGAACCGGGCGACGATCTCGCGCACCGCGTCCGCGTCGCCGGATACCACGGCCGAGCCGGGCCCGTTGACGGCCGCGAGGTCGGCCCGGCCGTCGTACTCGGCGAGGACGGCGAGCACCTCCTCCTCGGACGCCTCGCAGGCGGCCATCAGCCCGCCGGCCGGGAGTTCCTGCATCAACCGGCCGCGCGCGGCGACCAGGGCGGCCGCGTCGGCCGTCGACAGCACCCCGGCCGCGTGGACCGCGGTGAGACCGCCGAGCGAGTGTCCGGCCACCCGGTCCGGCTCGGGCAGCAGGTCGCCGAGGAGACGGAAGAGCGCGGTCTCCAGGGCGAAGAGGGCGGGCTGGGCGTACTCGGTGCGGTCGAGCAATGCGGCCTCCGGACTGTCCGGTGCCGCGAACAGCAGCGACTTCAACGGACGGTCGAGCAGCGGTACGAAGGCCTCGCACACCTCGTCGAGCGCGACCCGGAAGGCCGGCCTGCTCTCGTACAACTCCCGTCCCATGCCGATCCGCTGGCTTCCCTGGCCGGTGAACAGGTAGGCGGTGGGCAGGCGCTCGGCCGCCGTTCCCCGCACCGCGTGGGGGGCCGGCCGGCCGGCCGCGAGAGCGGCCAGCGCGGCGAGCCGCTCCGCGGGGGAGCCGGGCAGGACGACCGCGCGGTGCTTGAACGCCGTCCGGCCGAGCGCGAGGGTGCGGCCCACCTCGGCGGGGGCGGTGTCCGGGGCCCCGGTCAGGTGGTCGTGCAGCCGGGCGGCCTGGGCGCGCAGCGCCGATTCGGTGCGCCCCGACAGCGGCCAGGGCGCGAGCGGGGCCGGACCGTCCAGGTGGGCGTCCTCGGCCGTCGGGTCCTGGTCCGGGTCCGGCGGAGCCTGTTCGAGGATCACGTGCGCGTTGGTCCCGCTGATGCCGAAGGAGGACACCCCGGCGCGGCGCGGTCGGCCCCGGTCGGGCCACGGCAGGGCCTCGGTGAGCAGTTCGACGGAGCCGGCCGACCAGTCGACGTGCGGGGTCGGCTCGTCGACGTGCAGGGTGCGCGGCAGCACGCCGTGCCGCATGGCCTCCACCATCTTGATGACGCCCGCGACGCCCGCGGCGGCCTGGGTGTGACCGATGTTCGACTTGAGCGAGCCCGTCAGCAGCGGCTCGCCCTCCGGCCTGCCCTGCCCGTACGCGGCGAGCAGGGCCTGTGCCTCGATCGGGTCCCCCAAGCGGGTGCCGGTGCCGTGCGCCTCCACCGCGTCCACCTGCTGGGGAGCCAGTCGGGCGTCGGCCAGGGCCTGGTGGATCACCCGCTCCTGGGTGGGGCCGTTGGGAGCGGTCAGGCCGTTGCTCGCGCCGTCCTGGTTGACCGCGGAACCGCGCAGCAGGGCCAGGATCCGGCGGCCGTTGCGGCGGGCGTCGGAGAGGCGCTCCAGCAGCACCAGGCCGGCGCCCTCGGCGAACCCGGTGCCGTCGGCCGCCGCGGCGAACGCCTTGCAGCGGGCGTCCGGGGAGAGACCGCGCTGCCGGCTGAACTCCACCAGCAGCATCGGGGTCGCCATCACCGTGACGCCGCCGGCCAGCGCCAGGTCGCTCTCGCCGCGACGCAGCGACTGCGCCGCGAGGTGCATCGCGACGAGCGAGGACGAACAGGCCGTGTCGAGGGTGACGGCGGGTCCTTCGAGCCCCAGGTGGTAGGCGACCCGGCCGGAGGCGACGCTGGTCGCGTTCCCGGTCATCAGGTGGCCCTCGTACCCCGCGGGCACCCGGTCCGGCGGCGGGACGTACGCCTGGGAGACCAGACCCGCGAAGACGCCGGTCCGGCTGCCGCGCAGCGAGTCCGGTGCGATGCCGGCCCGCTCGAACGTCTCCCACGCCACCTCCAGCAGCAGCCGGTGCTGGGGGTCCGCGGCCACCGCCTCGCGCGGCCCCATGCCGAAGAACGCGGCGTCGAACCCGCCGGCCCGGTCGAGGAACCCGCCCTCGCGGGTGTACGTGGTGCCGGCCCGGTCGGGGTCCGGGTCGTAGAGCGACGCCAGGTCCCAGCCGCGGTCCTCGGGGAAGCCGGAGATGACGTCGCGCTCCTCGGCGACCAGCCGCCACAGGGCCTCCGGGGAGTCGGCACCGCCGGGGAGGCGGCAGGCCATGCCCACCACGGCGATCGGCTCGTGCTCCCGGTCCTCCAGTTCCCGGATCCGCTTGTTGGCCTGGCGCAGGTCGGCCGTGGCCCTCTTCAGGTAGTCGCGGAGCCGGTCTTCGTTGCTCACCACTGTCGCACTCTCTTCTGCTGGCGTCGGCTTGGTCGGGGCGCGCTCGGGGTCAGGACGCATCCAGTTCCTCGTCGAGCGCGCGGAACAGTTCCTCGTCGGTCGCCGTTTCGAGGTCGACCTCCGGCTCCTCGGAGGGGCCGGCGGCCAGTTCGTCCCACCGCCACAGGGCGGCGCGCAGCCGCTCCCGCAGCCTCGGGAACTCCCCGCTGTCGACACTCACCGAGGCGAGGAGCCGGTCCAGTTCGGCCGCGGCGTCGTCCGGTGCGAGCAGCGTGAGCAGGTGGCCGGCGAGCGCCGCCGGGGTCGGGTGGTCGAACACCAGAGTGGTCGGCAGCCGCAGCCCGGTGGCGGTGCCGATCCGGTTGCGCAGCTCGACCGCGGTCAGCGAGTCGAAGCCGGCCTCCTTGAAGGCCCGGTCGGCGTCGACGTCGTCCGGGTTCAGGTGGCCGAGCACGGCCGCGACCTGCTCGCGGACGAGGCGCAGGAGCACCTGAGCCCGTTCGGGACCGCGCAGCGCGGCCAGTCGGTCCGCGAGGGTGGCGGCGGACGCGGCGACGCCCTGGGCGGCCCGTCGCACGACCTGGCCGCGCACCATCGAGCGGAGCACCGCCGGGAGTTCGCCGCTGCCGGCCCGTGCGCGCAGTCCCGCGGTGTCCAGCGGTGCCGGGACCAGGAACGGCCGGCCGTCCGCGAGCGATGCGTCGAACAGTGCCAGGCCGACGGGCAGCGGCATCGGGACCAGGCCGCCGCGGGCGATGCGGGCCAGGTCCGCCGCGGCCAGGTGCCCGGTCATCCCGCTCGCGTCCTCCCACATGCCCCAGGCGAGGGACACCGCGGGCAGGCCCTCGGCGCGCCGCTCGCGGGCGAGGGCGTCCAGGAAGACGTTCGCGGCCGCGTAGTTGGCCTGTCCCGCGCCGCCGAGCAGGCCGGAGGCGGAGGAGAACAGTACGAACCAGGACAGGTCGAGACGGCGGGTCAGCTCGTGCAGGTTCCAGGCCGCGTCCACCTTGGGCCGCAGCACCGCCTCCACCTTCTCGTCGGTCAGGGACGCGAGGACGCCGTCGTCCAGGACGCCGGCGGCGTGGACGACACCGGTGAGCGGGTGTTCGGGAGCGATGCCGTCGAGCAGTCGGGCGAGCGCCTCCCGGTCGGCCGCGTCGCAGGCGGCGATCCGCACGTGTGCGCCCAGCGCGGTGAGTTCGGCGACGAGTCGGTCGGCACCGGGGGCGTCGGGGCCGCGGCGGCCGGTCAGCAGGAGGTGCCGCACACCGTGCTCGGTCACCAGGTGGCGGGCCAGGGCCGCCCCCAGGGTGCCGGTGCCGCCGGTGACCAGGACGGTGCCCTCGCCGGCGGGGGCCGCGGGGAGCGTGAGCACGACCTTCCCGACCTGCCGGGCCTGCCCGAAGTAGCGGAACGCGGCGGGTGCGTGGCGGACGTCCCACGTGGTGACGGGCAGCGGCGTCAGCGCCCCCTGCTCGAACAGGTCGAGCACGCGGGCCAGCACCTCGCCGACCCGGTCGGGGTCCATGCCGAGCAGTTCGAAGGGCTGGTACTCGACCCCCGGCCGGGCCGCCGTGACGGCCGCCTGGTCGCGCAGGTCGGCGATGCCCATTTCGACGAACCGGCCGCCGGGGCCGAGCAGTCGCAGCGAGGCGTCGATGAACTCCCCGGTCAGCGAGTTGAGGACGACGTCGACACCGTGGCCGCCGGTCGTCGTGAGCACCCGCTGCTCGAACGCGGTGCTCCGGGAGGACGCCAGGTGCTCGTCGTCCAGCCCGAGGGCGCGCAGCGCGCCCCACTTGCCCGGGCTCGCCGTGGCGAACACCTCGGCGCCGAGGTGCCGGGCGACCTGGAGGGCGGCCAGACCGACGCCGCCCGCTCCGGAGTGGATCAGCACCCGCTCGCCGGGTTGCACCCGGGCCAGTTCCACGAGCCCGTAGTAGGCGGTGGTGAAGACGGCGGGCACACCCGCGGCGGCGGCGAAGGACCAGTCGGCCGGCATCCGGGCGACCAGCCGCCGGTCGGCGACGGCCACCGGTCCCACCGCGCCCGGCACCAGGCCGAACACCCGGTCCCCGACGGCCAGTCCGGTGACACCGGGGCCGAGCTCCAGCACGGTCCCGGCGGCCTCGGTGCCGAGCGGCGCGCCGACCGGGACCACACCGAGCGAGGTGAGCACATCCCGGAAGTTGAGCCCGGCCGCGCGGACCGCGATCCGGACCTCCCCGGCGCCGAGCGGGGCCCCGGCCGCCGGGTACGGGGCCGCGTGCAGGTCGTCGGGCGACCCGCCGGGGGTCTCCAGACGCCAGGCGGAGCCGTCCTCCGGGGTGGTGAGCGCCGGTTCCGGTGCCGTCCTGGCCAGCCTCGGCACGAGGATCCGGCCGTCCCGGAGGGCGAACTGGGGCTCGCCGGTGGCCAGCGCGGCGGCGAGGACCAGCTCGGAGGCGGGTTCGCCGTCGCTGTCGACCAGGACGATCCGCTCCGGGTGCTCGGTGGCCGCGGACCGCACCAGGCCCCACAGCGGTGCGGCGGTGAGGTCGACGGGGTCGCCGGGGGCGGCCGGCACCGCACGGCGGGTGAGGACCACCAGGCGGGTCTCCTCGTCCCGCTCCTGGTCGGCCAGCCACTGCCGGAGCCGTGCGAGCACCGCGAGCACGGCGCCGCGGGCGGCGTGCGGGACGGGCTCGCCCGCGGCGGACGCCGTCTCGGTCTCCAGGAGCTCGTACGGTGGGGGCACGGCCGGGCCGGGCTCCGGCAACTCGGTCCATTCGAGCACGTGGAGCCCGTCGGCCCCGGCCCGGGGCGAGGCGGACCGCAGCCCGCCGGGCGCGACCGGCCGCAGGGTGAGCCGTTCCGCCGTCGCCACCAGGGCACCGGTGGGGTCCGAGACGGAGACCGTGACGGTGTCCTCGCCGCCGGTCCCCGGTGCGACGGTCACGCGGAGGGCGGTGGCCCCGGCGGCGTGCAGGGCGACCCCGGACCAGCTGAACGGCAGCCGCACACCGGTGCCGAGGAAGTCGCCGAGCCCCATGGTGTGCAGGGCGGAGTCGAGCAGCGCGGGGTGCAGCGCGAAGCGGGCGGCCTCTGCGTGGTGTTCGGGGCTCAGCGACACCTCGCCGTGGACGCTGTCCCCGGCCTTCCAGGCCGCGGTGAGGTTGCGGAATGCAGGACCGTACTCGTAGCCCAGCGCGGCGAGTTCCTCGTAGAGCCCGTCGGCGTCCAGCGGGGTCGCGCCGGGCGGCGGCCACTCCGGCGCTCCCGCGGCCGACGCGGTCGCGGCCGGCGCCTCGGGGGCCAGGACGCCGGAGGCGTGCCGCAGCCACGGGGCGTCCGGCTCGCCAGCGTCGGGCCGGGAGTGGACGCTGACGCCGCGGCGGCCGTCTTCGTCGGGTGCCTCCACCGACACCTGCAGCCGCACACCACCGCGCTCGGGCAGCACCAGGGGCGCCTCCAGGGTGAGCTCCTCCACCCCGTTGCCGCCGACCTGCTGGGCGGCCTGAAGGGCGAGTTCGAGGAACGCGGTCGCGGGCAGCAGCGGGGTGCCGCTCACGGCGTGGTCGGCGAGCCAGCCGTGGGACTGGTGGGAGACGCGACCGGTGAGCAGCAGTGCGCCGTCGGTGGCGAGTGTGGTGGCACCGGTCAGGAACGGGTGGTCGGCCGAGTCGAGGCCGAGGCTCCCCGCGTCGCTGTTGGCCGCAGGGCCTTCCAGCCAGTAGCGCTGGTGTTGGAAGGGGTAGGTGGGGAGGTTGGGGGGTGGGGTGTGGGTGGTGGGGGTGGTGGTGGGGTTCCAGGTGATGGTGTGGCCGTGGGTGTGGAGGTGGGCGAGGGATTGGTGGAAGCGGTGGAGGTTGCCTTCGTTGCGGCGGAGGGTGCCGGTGATGGTGGGGGTGGTGTGGGGGTTGGTGTGGGTGGTGGTGTCGTGGATGGCGGTGGTGAGGACGGGGTGGGGGCTGATTTCGATGTAGGTGGTGTGGCCGTCGTTGTGGAGGGTTTGGATGGCGGGTTGGAAGAGGACGGGGTTGGCGAGGTTTTGGTACCAGTAGTCGGGGGTGAGGTGGGTGGGGTCGAGGTAGGTGTTGGTGAGGGTGGAGTAGAAGTTGGTGGTGGTGGGTTGGGGGGTGATGTCGTGGAGGAGGGTGTTGAGGGTGTGTTGGAGGGGGTGGACGTGGGGTGTGTGTGAGGCGTAGTCGACGTTGATGGTGCGGGCTTGGATGTTGTGGTTGTTGAGGTGGGTGACGAGTTGGGTGAGGGTGTGGGGGTTGCCGGCGATGATGGTGGTGGTGGGGCCGTTGATGGCGGCGATGTGGAGGTCGGGGTGGTTGTCGAGGTGGGTTTGGGTTTGGTCGGGGGTGAGGGGGATGGAGGCCATGGCGCCGGTGCCGGCGAGGGTTCGGAGGGTTTGGGCGCGGAGGGTGACGATTTTTGTGGCGTCGTGGAGGGTGAGGGCGCCGGCGATGTAGGCGGCGGCTATTTCGCCTTGGGAGTGGCCGATGACGGTGTCGGGGTGGATGCCGTGGTGTTGCCAGAGTTTGGCGAGGCTGGTGTTGATGGCGAAGAGGGCGGGTTGGATGACGTCGACGCGGTCGGTGGGGGGTGCGTCGGGGTGGCCGTTGAGGACGTCGAGGAGGTTCCAGCCGGTGTGGGTTTGGATGGCGTTGGCGGTGGTGGTGAGGTGTTGGGTGAAGACGGGTGAGGTGGTGAGGAGTTCGCGTGCCATGCCGTCCCATTGGGGGCCTTGGCCGGGGAAGACGAAGACGGTGCGGCCGGGTGGGGTGGCGGTGGCGGTGGTGAGGTGGGGGTGGGGGGTGTTGGTGGCGAGGGCGTTGAGGGCGGTGAGGAGTTGTTCGCGGGTGTTGTGGGGGGTGGTGGTGATGGCGGCGCGGTGGGTGTGGGTGGCGCGGCCGGTGGTGAGGGTGTGGGCGATGGCGGCGGGGTCGGTGTCGGGGTGGGTGTGGGTGTAGGTGTGGAGTTGGCGGGCCTGTTCCTGGAGGGCTTGTTCGGTGTGGGCGGAGAGCAGGAACACGGTCGGGCCGGTGGCGGGCGTGACCGGCCCCACCGGCTCGGTGGTCGGGGCCTCCGCCAGCGCGGGCGCCTCCTCCACGATGACGTGGGCGTTGGTGCCGCTCATCCCGAAGCCCGACACACCTGCTCGCCGCGGACGGTCACCGGGGGCCCATTCCCTTGCCTCGGTGAGGAGTTCGACGGCGCCGGCGGTCCAGTCGACGTGCGGGGTGGGCTCGTCGACGTTGATGGTGCGGGGCAGGAGGCCGTGGCGCATGGCCTCGACCATCTTGATGATTCCGCCGACTCCTGCGGCGGCCTGGGTGTGGCCGATGTTGGACTTCAACGAGCCCAGCAGCAGCGGACGTCCGGCGGGCCGGTCCTGCCCGTAGGTGGCCAGGATGGCCTGGGCCTCGATCGGGTCGCCCAGCGTCGTGCCGGTGCCGTGTGCCTCCATGGCGTCGACGTCGGCGGTCGTGAGCCCGGCGTCGGCGAGCGCGGCGCGGATCACCCGCTGCTGCGAGGGCCCGTTCGGGGCGGTGATGCCGTTGGACGCGCCGTCCTGGTTGGTCGCGGTGCCGCGGATCACGGCGAGCACGTGGTGGCCGTTGCGGCGGGCGTCGGAGAGGCGCTCGACCAGCAGCAGGCCCACGCCCTCACCGAACGACGTGCCATCGGCCGCCGCGGCGAACGCCTTGACGCGTCCGTCCCTGGCGAGTCCGCGCTGGCGGCTGAAACCGATGAAGATGTCCGGGTTGGCGAGCACGGTCGCGCCGCCGGCGAGCGCCAGGTCGCACTCGCCGCGCCGCAGGGACTGCACCGCGAGGTGCAGCGCGACCAGCGAGGACGAGCACGCTGTGTCGACCGTGACCGCCGGCCCCTCCAGGCCGAGCGTGTAGGAGATCCGGCCCGAGGCGATGCTGCCGGCGCTGCCGAAGCCCAGGTAGCCCTCCATGTCGGCGGGCAGTTTCACGCGCGAGCCGTAGTCGGTGTAGACGACTCCCGCGAAGACGCCGGTCCGCGAGCCGTGCAGCGAGGTCGGGTCGATGCCGGCCCGCTCGAACGCCTCCCACGCGGTCTCCAGCAGCAGCCGGTGCTGCGGGTCCATGCTGGTCGCCTCGCGCGGGCTGATGCCGAAGAACGCGGGGTCGAACCGGTCGGCGTCGTGCAGGAACCCGCCCTCACGGGCGTACGAGGTGCCGGCGTGCTCCGGGTCCGGGTCGAACAGGCGGTCCAGGTCCCAGCCGCGGTTGGTCGGGAACGGTGAGATGACGTCGCTCTCGGACACCACCACCTGCCACAGGTCCTCCGGCGTGCGGACCCCGCCCGGGTAGCGGCAGGCCATCGCCACGATGGCGATCGGCTCCCCGTCGTGGGCGGTGGCGACGCGGACGGCCGCCGTGCCGGCGGTGCCCAGCAGCTCGGCGTGCAGGTGGGCGGCCAGTGCCTGCGGGGACGGGTGGTCGAAGATCAGGGTGCTCGGCAGCTTCAGGCCGGTCGCGGTGCTCAGCCGGTTGCGCAGTTCGACGGCGGTCAGCGAGTCGAAGCCGGCGTCCTTGAAGGCCCGCGCGGCGTCCACTGCCTCCGTCGTGGTGTGGCCGAGGACGGCGGCGACCTGGCGGCGGATCAGGTCGAGTAGCAGGCGGCGCTGTTCGGACTCGGGCCGCCCGGCCAGCGTGGAGGCGAGGGTGTCCGCCTGCGCGGTGGTGGTGGCCGCGGTCCGGACGGTCCGGACCAGCGAGCGCAGCACCGGGGGCAGCAGTCCCGCCTCGGCCTGCCGGGCCAGGGCGGTCCGGTCCAGCCGGACGGGGAGCAGCGCGGCGCGCGGCCGGGTGTGCCGGATGGCGGTCAGGGCGGTCGCGACCTGGTCGGCGGTGAACCGGGCGAGTCCCCGGACGGCCGAGGGGTCGTCCTCCTCGCGCGGGCCCCAGGCGAGGGAGAGTCCGGGCAGGCCCAGCGCGCGGCGGTGGTGTGCGAGGGCGTCGTGGTAGGCGCCGAGGGCCGCGCGGGAGGTCTGCCCGGTGCCGCCGAGGGTGGCGGAGGTGTCGGGCGCGAGCAGCACGAACGAGGTCAGGTCGAGTCCGAGCGTCAGCTCGTGGAGGTTCCAGGCGGGGGCGACGGCCGCGCGCAGGGCGTCCGAGAACGTCTCGGGGTCGGTGGAGAGCAGCACCGTCCGGGGTGCGGACGTGGCCGCGTGGATCACGCCGGTCGGCGGGTGGGCGGCGGGCAGGGCGGCGAGGGCGGCGGCGAGGCAGTCGCGGTCGCCCGCGCCGCCCTCGGCGACGAGCACCTCGGCGCCGAGCGCGGTCAGCCGCTCCGCGAGGCCCTCGTCGGCATCGAGCAGCAGCAGGTGCCGGGCGCCCTGCGCGGTGACAGCGTGCTCGGCGGCCGCGGCGGCGAGGTCCCCGCCGCCGGAGACGATCACCGTGCCGGCGCCGGCGGGCGCGGCGTCCTCGACCGGAGCGTCCGCGTGGTCCTCGGGGGTGTTCCTGACCAGTCGGGGGATCCTGATCCCGCCCTCGCGGAGGGCGAGCTGGGGTTCACCGGTGGCCAGGGCGGCGGGCAGGGAGCGCAGCGAGGACCGGGCGTCGTCGAGGTCGACGAGCGTGATCCGACCGGGGTGTTCGGCCTGGGCGGCCCTGACCACGCCCCAGACCGGCGCGGGCGCGAGGTCCTGGACGTCCTCCCGGTGGGTCGTGACGGCGTGCCGGGTGAGCACCACGAGGCCGGTCGACTCCGCCCGGTCGTCGGCGAGCAGTTCCTGGAGCCGCGGCAGCAGGTCGCTCGCGGAACGGGCCGTCAGGACCGTCACCTCGGGCACCGCCGTTTCGGGCGCCGGGGTCGTCGTGTCGTCCCCGGCGGTCCCGTAGGCCTCCGGGTAGGGGACGAAGCCGGCAGCGCCGAGGGCCTCCGCGAGGCCGGGCGGGGTCTCGCCGCTCACCGTCCAGGAGCCGATCGCCGGGGCGGCCGGGGAGTCGGTTTCGAGCTCGGGCCACTCCAGGCCGAGCAGCCAGTCGTGGCGGACGCGGTCGGCCTGCCGCACGGGGCGCAGTCCGACCGACTCGACGGTGGCGATGGGGGCACCGGTCGCGTCGGCGAGGTCGAGCGCGAAGGAGCCGGCCCGGGGCGAGATCCGGACCCTGAGCGTGCCGGAGCCGACGGCGTGCAGGGTCACGCCGCGCCAGTCGGCGGGTGCGGCGGACTCGTCGGCCTCGCCGAGCAGCGGCTGGAGCGCGGCGGTGAGCAGGGCGGGGTGCAGGCCGTAGCGGCCGGCCTCGGGGGCCGCCTCCTCGGGTGCGGAGAGCTCCGCGTAGATCAGTTCCCCGTGCTGCCAGAGCCGGGCGGGTCCGTCCGGTGCCGCATCGTCGAGCGCGGTGGCCCCGACGGGCGGCCAGGCGGTGAGGGGGTCCGGCGCGCGGTCGGCCGGTGCGGGCACGAGTGTGCCGGTGGCGTAGGTCGTCCAGGGGCGCAGCAGCGGATCGTCGTCCGCCGCGTCCTCGTACGGGCGGGCGTAGAGGGTGACGTCCCGGCGGCCGTCGTCGTCCGGGGCGCCGACGGTGAGTTGCAGGTCCACGCCGCCCGCGGGGGGCAGGACGAGTGGTGTGGTGAGCGTGAGCCGTTCGACGGCGAGTTCGTGCGGGCGGCCCGCCTGGAGGGCGAGTTCGAGCGGGACCGTCCCGTTGAGGTCGGTCTCGGTGAGCCAGCCGTGGGTCTGGTGGGAGACGCGGCCGGTGAGCAGGAGTGCGTCGCCGCCGCCGAGGGTGGTGGCGGTCGTGAGCAGCGGGTGGTGTGTGCTCTGCAGTCCCAGGTGCTCGGGGTCGGTGCCGGTGGCGGCGTCCTCCAGCCAGTAGCGCTGGTGTTGGAAGGGGTAGGTGGGGAGGTTGGGGGGTGGGGTGTGGGTGGTGGGGGTGGTGGTGGGGTTCCAGGTGATGGT
>NZ_JBHWGD010000052.1:0-2475 GCF_042733235.1 Kitasatospora sp. NPDC059722 | reverse complement strand
GGCGGGCCTGTTCCTGGAGGGCTTGTTCGGTGTGGGCGGAGAGCAGGAACACGGTCGGGCCGGTGGCGGGCGTGACCGGCCCCACCGGCTCGGTGTCCTCGATGCGGTCCTGTTCGAGGATGACGTGGGCGTTGGTGCCGCTGATGCCGAAGGAGGAGACGGCGGCGCGGCGGGGGCGGTCGTGTGCGGGCCATGCGGTGTTGTCGGTGAGGAGTTCGACGGCGCCGGTGGTCCAGTCGACGTGCGGGGTGGGTTCGTCGACGTGCAGGGTGCGCGGCAGGACCCCGTGGCGCATGGCCTCGACCATCTTGATGATTCCGCCGACTCCTGCGGCGGCCTGGGTGTGGCCGATGTTGGACTTCAGGGAGCCGAGCAGGAGGGGGTGTTCGGCGGGCCGGTCCTGTCCGTAGGTGGCGAGGAGCGCCTGGGCTTCGATGGGGTCGCCGAGGCGGGTGCCGGTGCCGTGGGCCTCGACCGCGTCGACGTCGGCGCCCGTGAGCCCGGCGTCGGCGAGCGCGGCGCGGATCACCCGCTGCTGTGAGGGTCCGTTGGGCGCCGAGAGCTGACCGCTCGTGCCGTCCTGGTTGGCCGCCGTGCCGCGGATCACGGCGTGCACGTGGTGGCCGTTGCGGCGGGCGTCGGAGAGGCGCTCGACGAGCAGCAGGCCCGCGCCCTCGCCCCAGCCGGTGCCGTCGGCCGCCGCGGCGAAGGCCTTGCAGCGGCCGTCGGCGGACAGTCCGCGCTGCCGGCTGAACTCCACGAACAGCCCGGGTGTGGCGAGCACGGTCGCGCCGCCGGCGAGCGCCAGGTCGCACTCGCCCCGCCGCAGGGACTGCACCGCGAGGTGCAGCGCGACCAGCGAGGACGAGCACGCGGTGTCGATCGTGACCGCCGGCCCCTCCAGCCCGAAGGTGTAGGAGATCCGGCCGGAGGCGACCGAGCCCGCGCTGCCGGTGCCGACGTAGCCCTCCAGGTCGTCCGGCGCCTTCCTGATCCGGCCGCCGTAGTCCGCGTACATCACGCCGGCGTAGACGCCGGTGCGCGAGCCGTGCAGTGAGGTCGGGTCGATGCCGGCCCGCTCGAACGCCTCCCACGCGGTCTCCAGCAGCAGCCGCTGCTGCGGGTCCATGCTGACGGCTTCACGCGGGCTGATGCCGAAGAACGCGGGGTCGAACCGGTCGGCGTCGTGCAGGAACCCGCCCTCGCGGGTGTAGGTCCGGCCGACCCGGTCCGGGTCCGGGTCGTACAACCCGGCGATGTCCCAGCCCCGGTTGTCGGGGAAGGCGGATATCGCGTCCGTGCCCGACTCGACGAGCCGCCACAGCTGTTCCGGGGTGCGCACCCCGCCCGGGTAGCGGCAGGCCATGCCGACGATCGCGATCGGCTCCTGCCGCTCGGCCTCCACCTCGGTCAGGCGCTGCTTGGTCTGCAGCAGGTCGTTCGTCACGCGCTTGAGATAGTCGCGGAGCCTGGCCTCGTTCGTCGCCTCGCTCGTCATGAGACGTCAACTCTCCTCGTCGTGCGTCGTACGGGATGTGGTACCGGAATGTGGGGTGCGGGTCAGTCGAGGCCGAGCTGTCCGTCGATGAGCTCGAACAGCTCGTCGTCGGAGGCGTGCTCGACCTGTGCGGTCGTGGTGGCGGGGCCGGTGCCGTGCGGGTCGGGCGAGAGCCGGGCCAGGACGGAGGACAGGCGGGCGGTGACGCGTTCGCGCGCCTCCTCGTCGAGCGGCGTGCCGGTGCCGTTGACGGCGGCCTCCAACTCGGCGATCCGGGTGAGTAGTTCCGCCGTGGCGCCCGGGAGCCGGTCGGCCAGTTCCCCGTGTACGTGGGCGGCGAGCGCGTCGACCGTCGGATGGTCGAAGAGCACGGTGGTGGGCAGCCGGAGGCCGGTGTCCGCGCCGATCCGGTTGCGCAGGTCGACGGCGGTGAGGGAGTCGAACCCGAGGTCCATCAGCCCGCGGTCGGTGGGCACCGGGCGGTTCGCCGGCCGGCCCAGGACCTCGGTGACCCTCGCCCGCACCAGCTCGCGGACGGTCCTCGGCCGGTCGGCCTCGGCGGTCCCGGAGAGCGTTCGCACCCAGGGCGGGGTGTTGTCCCCGCCGGCCGGGGCCGAGGCCGCGGGGCGGCCCGCCGGGGCCGGCGGCACCCGCAGCGGGACCAGACCGCGCAGGACCGGTGCCATCCTGCCCGGGTCGCCGAGTGCCCGCAGCGCGGCCGTGTCGAACCTCGCGGGTACGGCGAGTGCCGGGTTCGAGCCGAGGACCGTGTCGAAATGGGTGAGGGCTTCGGTGGTGGTGAGGGGGGTGATGCCGGTGCGGGCGAGGCGGGCGAGGTCGGTGGTGGTGAGGGTGGCGGCCATGCCGTGGGGTTGTTCCCATAGGCCCCAGGCGATGGAGGTGGCGGGGAGTCCTTGGGCGTGGCGGTGTTGGGCGAGGGCGTCGAGGTAGGTGTTGGCGGCGGCGTAGTTGGCTTG
>NZ_JBHWGD010000051.1:62856-66766 GCF_042733235.1 Kitasatospora sp. NPDC059722 | reverse complement strand
TGTTGAGTTCTCAAGGAACGGACGCTTCCTTCGAGCCGCCTTCCAGCGGGCCCTCCGGGCGCTTCGTTCTTTCGTGTTTCCAGCTTATCAGATGTCTTCCGCTCCGTTTTCCGGAGTTTCATTCATCGGATTTGCTTTCCGCTTTCGTTGCCCCGGTCTCCCGCGGCGACTCCGGAACTGTACGGGCCCGGGGGCGCCACATGCAAATCGCCCCCGCCCGGGGTCCGGGAGGGGGCGATCGGCGAACGGCCGGTGAACGGCCGGCGAGGCGTCGAGCCGGGGTCAGCGGACCTCGGTGATCTCCGGGCCGCGCGAGAACGGGTCGATGGAGGCGCCGCCGAAGCGGCTCTCGCCCTCGGCGGCGGCAGCGGCTGCCCCGCCGCCGTCGGCCACCATCTGCGCGTCCTCGGGGAGCTTCAGGACGATCGGGTCGCGGGGCGCCATCGGGCTCTCGCCGCGCACGACGACCGTCTGCCGGAAGACCTGCTCCAGGATCCCGGCCATCTCCGGCTGCACCGCCGCCTGACCGGAGATCACGCCGCGCAGGAACCAGCGCGGCCCGTCACAGCCGACGAAGCGCACCAGCTGCACGCCCTGGGTGCCGTCCGGCAGCTGCACGGGGACCTGGGCACGGAGGTGCCAGCCCAGCGGGCCCTCCTCCTCCTCGATGAGGCCGCCCTGCGAGGTGATGCCGTTGGCGATCTCCTCCCGGACCTCCCCCCAGATGCCCTCCGACTTCGGGGCCGCGAAGGCCTGGAGCTGGACGGCGCTGTTGCCGAGGACGAGGGTCGCGGCGACGATCGCGTCACCGGCCACCTCGACACGGAGCTCCATGCCCTCGACGCCCGGGACCAGCAGGCCCCCGAGGTCGACGCGGCCCTCCTCCGGGTTCTCCAGCTCGGAGTGGTCCCACGGACCGTCCGGCCGCGGGGCCGGCGGCAGGCCGACCCTGTCGGCCGGGTCCAGCTCGGTCACGTTCTCGCTCTCGGCGGAACCTTCGACGTCATCGGCCGTCTCGTCGGCGCTGATGGCGTCGTCGGCGAGCTGCTCGACAGCGTCCTCGCTCTTCTGGCGACGACGGAACACGGTCACTGTCCTTCCCGGTCCAAGACCGATGCGAATACCTGCTCGGCTTCCTGCGAGGCCGCGGGCATGCTAGACCGCGGCGTGGCCACCGGTCGACCCGAACCCGCCCTCGGCGCGTGCCGACCCAGGCAGCTCGGCCACCTCGTGGAAGCGGGCCTTCTCGACCTGCTGGATGACCAGCTGGGCGATCCGGTCCCCTCGGCGGAAGCTGACCCCCTCGCGCGGGTCCAGATTGACGACGATCACCTTGATCTCTCCACGGTACCCGGCATCGACCGTCCCCGGGGCGTTCACGAGCGCAACTCCGCATCGGGCTGCCAGCCCGGAGCGGGGGTGGACGAAGGCCGCGTAGCCGTCCGGGAGGGCGATGGCGACACCGGTCGGCAGGACCGCCCGCTCGCCGGGCGCCAGCTCGGCGTCGACGGTGGTGCGCAGGTCGGCGCCCGCGTCGCCGGGCTGCGCGTACGCGGGCAGCGGCAGCTCGGGGTCGATGCGCCGGATCAGGACGTCCAGCGGCTGGTTGGTGGTGCTCAAGGGTTCACCTCAAAGGCTCGTGCGCGCTTCATCAGGTCGGGGTCGTCGAGGACCTTCCCGATGTCCTCGGGACGACCGTGCGTGGTGAAGTGTTCCAGCTTCACCTGGATGAAGAGCGCCTGCGCCCGCACCGCGACCGGCCCGTCCGGGCCGCCGATCCGCGCCTCGGCGGCGCCGTAGATCTTGCGGCCGTGCACGCCGGTGACCCAGGCGCGCAGGTGCAGCACCGATTCGACCGGGACGGGGCACAGGAAGTCGGTCTCCAGCCGGCCCGTGACGGCGGGGACGTGCAGCAGCCAGTTGAGCGTGCCGAGGGTCTCGTCCATGGCCGTGGTGAGCACGCCGCCGTGGGCGAGGCCGGGACCGCCCTGGTGGACGTCCCGGACGGTGAACTCGGCGGTGACGTCGAGCCCGACGCCTGCGACGGCGTCGATCCGCAGGCCACCGGGGTGCTGCGGGCCGCAGCCGAAGCAGTGCTCGTAGTGCGAGCCGAGCCGGGTGCCGGGGGCGGGCGCCTCGGGGGCCCGCGGGGGCAGCACGGCGTCCGGCGGCGGGGTGGTCGGGGTCGGCGGTGTCGCGGGCGCCGACCGGTCGGCGGGGGGCGTGGGGGCAGTCGTACCGGTCACGCTGCCCCACCCTACCGACGCCCTACCGGGCGGTAGCGGGGGCGGCGGACGGCCGCCGGACGGCGGGACGGACGCGGCGACGGCCGGGGGTGCCGTCCGGGCCCGGCCGTGAGGGCGCCCACAATGGGGGGCATGTACGACGAACGCCTCACCGTGCCCCGCTCCTGGTGGCTGCTCCCGGTCGCGACCGGGCTCGCGCTCGCGTTGATCCTGCTGCGGGTCAGCGGGCTGGGCGCACTGATCGGGCTGGTCGTCGGGATCGCCGTCGGCGCGGTCGCGATCAGCAGTTACGGCTCGGCCCGGATCCGCGTGGTGCAGGGCTCCCTGGTGGCCGGCCCGGCCCGGATCCCGGTGGACGCCCTGGGCGCCGCGCACGCGCTGAGCCCGGCCGAGGCGGTGGCCTGGCGCGGACCGAAGGCGGACCCGCGGGCCTTCATGCTGCTGCGCAGCTACGTCCCGACGGCGCTGCGGGTCGAGGTGACGGACCCGACCGACCCGACGCCGTACCTCTATCTGTCCACGCGCTCGCCGATGAAGCTGGCGGAGGCGCTGGAGGAGGCCCGCCGGAGCGCGCGGGCGTAGCGCAGGGCGCGCGCCACCGGCGCACGCCGGAAGACGAAGAGGGACGGTTCCGCGGCTGCGGGACCGTCCCTACGACTTTTGTCCTGCCCGGACCTGCCGTCCGGCTCCGCTGCCCGGAGCCGGAAGGGGCTGGGTGCCGGCCCCGCGCGGACCGCGGGTGCCGGGCCGTGTCCGCCGCGCTGCTCAGGCGCCGCAGTCCCGGCAGATCGGGTTGCCGTTCTTCTCGCTGTAGAGCTGGCTGCGGTGGTGCACGAGGAAGCAGCTCATGCAGGTGAACTCGTCGGCCTGCTTGGGCAGGACGCGAACGGCGAGTTCCTCGTTCGAGAGGTCGGCGCCGGGGAGCTCCATGCCCTCGGCCGCATCGAACTCGTCGACGTCGACAGAGCTTCCGCCCTTGTCGTTCCGCCGAGCCTTGAGCTCCTCGATGCTGTCCTCGTTGACGTCGTCGTCGGTCTTGCGTGGGGTGTCGTAGTCCGTTGCCATTTTTCGCTCTCCCCCTCCGGGTTGTGCGGTGTGTGCGGTATCTCCAGCGCACGTAACGCATGGGGGGTCGGTCTTGTGCCCGACCCGAGGCGGAGATTTTGCCTTACTTCAAGCCCTGTTACTCAATCGACACTCAGCCCGGGGTCCGTTGGGGTGATCCACCGGGGCGCGGGAGGCCTCACGCTGGGCCATCTCCGGCCCCCTCCGGAGCCCGTCAGGCGGCGACTCAGAGTGAGCGCGGACCGTACGGGCACCCGCAGAATCCCTTGCCCAGCAGGGGCGCCCGTCAACCCCGCACACGCGTCCGGGCCGGAAATCCGGTCACGGACGGCGATCGGGGCCCGAATCGCCATGATCACTCTCCGAGTTCGGCCGACGTCGCGGAGCGACACGGTGTGAGCTTGGTCACGTTCAGAATCTTCCGGGGCAAATCACGGAAAATCCACCCACTCCGAACCTCCCGGCGGCCCCCGGGAGCACCCGCGCGAACGTGGGGGGCCCCCCCCGGGGGGGCGGCGGCGGCCGTCGGGCCGCCCGCGGGGGCCCGGCCGGGGGGGGCGCCGGCCGGCGCGGGGGCGCGGGCGGGGGGCGCGGGAGCA
>NZ_JBHWGD010000051.1:51166-62846 GCF_042733235.1 Kitasatospora sp. NPDC059722 | reverse complement strand
GCCTAAAAAACACTAAAAAACCCCCCCCCCCCCGCCCGCGCCCCCGCGCGCGCCCCCCCCCGCCCCCCGGGCCGCGGGGGGGGGGGGCCCCCCCCCGGCGGACGTCGGCCCGCAGGGGCGTGCTAGGAGGCGCGGCGCGCGGCCCGGCGGGCGAGCAGGGCGGCCTGCCGCTCCTCGAACTTGCGGGCCTGCTCGTCCAGCCCGTCGAGGAAGACGCCGAGCTCGTCCTGGGCCATCAGGCCTTCCGCGCCGAGGCCGTCGATCTCCATCACCCGCAGGTGGCGGAGCACCGGCTGCAGCACGTCGTCGTGGTGGATGCGCAGGTTGTAGACCCCGCCGATGGCGATCTGCGCGGCGGCGCGCTCGAAGCCCGGGATGCCGTGGCCGGGCATCCGGAAGTCCGTCACGACGTCGGCGATGGCCCGCATGGCCTGGTCCGGGGCGATCTCCAGGGCGGCCTTGAGGAGGTTCCGGTAGAAGACCATGTGCAGGTTCTCGTCGTTGGCGATCTTCGCCAGCAGCTGGTCGCACAGCGGGTCGCCGGCGTGCTTGCCGGTGTTGCGGTGCGAGATGCGGGTCGCGAGCTCCTGGAAGGCCACGTAGGCCACCGAGTGGAGCATGCTGTGCGCGTTGTCGGACTCGAAGCCCTCGGACATGTGGGACATCCGGGCCCGCTCCAGCTCCACCGGGTCGACGGCCCGGGTGGCGAGCAGGAAGTCGCGAATGGCTATCCCGTGCCGGCCCTCCTCGGCGGTCCAGCGGTGCACCCAGGTGCCCCAGGCGCCCTCGCGGCCGAACATCGTCGCGATCTCGTGGTGGTAGCTCGGGAGGTTGTCCTCGGTGAGCAGGTTGACCACGAGGGAGACCCGGCCGAGCGCCGTCACCTGGGACTGCTCCAGCGACCAGGCATCGCCGCCGAGCACGCCGTCGAAGTCGCGGCCCTGGCTCCACGGCACGAACTCGTGCGGCATCCACTCCTTGGCCACCGCGAGGTGGCGGTTGAGCTCCTTCTCGACGACCTCTTCGAGGGCCAGGATCAGCCGGGCGTCGGTCCAGGCGCTCGATCCGAGCGAGGTGCTGCGCTGCACAGGGGCGATGGTCACGGGGGTTGCTCCTGGGGGACGGCACGCGCGGGACGGGCGCGTTGGGCGGGCACGTCGGGGGACGCGCGGAGGGGCACACTTACGGTTGCGTAGGTTACGACACCGTAAGTTGCCCGGACCGGAAAAGACAAGCCGCCCCCGCCTGGCCTTATGTCGTCTTGACGGGCCTGGCGGGGGCGGCCTCGAACGGTCGCTTACGGAGGGCGGTGGCGCGGGCGGCGCGAGGGGCGGCGCAACCGGCCCCGCAGCGGCCCGCGGGCGCGGTCAGGGGCCCGGGATGCGCACCCGCATCGTGAGGCCGCCACCGGGGCGCGGAGTGGCCTCGATGGAGCCGCCGTGGGCGCGGACCACCGAGCGCACGATGGACAGGCCGAGCCCGACCCCCTTGTCGCTGCGGGTGCGGTCGGCGCCCTTGACCCGGCGGAACGGTTCGAAGATGTGCTCCAGCTCGTACTGCGGCACCACCGGGCCGGTGTTCGAGACGACCAGCTCGCCGCCGCCCGGCACCTCGGCCGTGGTCAGCTCGACCCAGCCGCCGGCGGTGTTGTAGCGCACCGCGTTCTGCAGCAGGTTCAGCGCGATCCGCTCCAGCAGGACGCCGTTGCCCGAGGCCACGGCCGGATCGAGCGTCGAGCGCAGCTCGACCTCGCGCTTGTCGGCCTCCGAGCGGGTCTGCTCCAGCGCCCGGGAGGCCACCTCGGACAGGTCGACCGGGCGGCGCTCGGTGAGCTCGTTGTCGCTGCGGGCGAGCAGCAGCAGGCCCTCGACGAGCTGCTCGCTGCGCTCGTTGGTGGCCAGCAGGGTCTTGCCGAGCTGTTGGAGGTCGGGCGAGGCGGCCGGGTCGGAGAGCTGCACCTCCAGCAGGGTCCGGTTGATCGCCAGCGGCGTGCGCAGCTCGTGCGAGGCGTTGGCGACGAAGCGGCGCTGGGAGTCGAACGAGCGGTCGAGCCGGTCGAGCATGCCGTCGAACGTGTCGGCGAGCTCCTTGAGCTCGTCGTCCGGCCCGTCCAGCTCGATCCGCCGGTGCAGGTCGGAGGAGGCGACGTCACGGGCGGTGCGGGTGATCCGGCCGAGCGGGCGCAGCACCCGGCCGGCCATCGCGTAGCCGGCCGCGAAGGCGATCACGGCGAGGCAGACGAGGACGGTGAGGGACTTGCGCAGCAGCGTGTTGAGCGCCTGGTTGGACTGGACGGTCTGGTAGTTGGCCAGCCACCGGTCCAGCGTCGCCTGGTTGGTGATGGTGATGCCGTCCGGCGTGGTGACGCTGATGTTGCCGGTCGGGCTGCTGAGCACGAGGTGCGGCAGCGAGGCGTCCTGGAGGGCCTGGCGGACGAAGTAGTACATCACCAGCAGCAGGACGATGCCCGCCATCAGGAACATCCCGCCGTAGAGCAGGGTGAGCCGCATCCGGATGGTCGGGCGGAACGGCAGCCAGGCGAGCATGCCGTCGCCGGGGACGTAGTTCTCGTGCGTCGACTGGTGCAGCCGGGGCGCGCGCGGGGGGTGTGCGGGCTTGGGCGGTACGACGCGCGGGCCGCCGGCGGGCGCGCCGGAGGGCCCGCCGGCCGGGGGCGGGGTGGTCATGATGGGTCCTCTCGGGGCGTCCGCCGGGGCGGGCGCTGGTCGGTGGGGGGATCCGCCGGGGATCCGGGGCGGGCTCCGCTCAGATGCGGTAGCCGGAGCCGGGCACGGTGACGATGACCGGCGGGTCGCCGAGCTTGCGGCGCAGCGTCATGACGGTGACGCGCACGACGTTGGTGAACGGGTCGGTGTGCTCGTCCCAGGCCTTCTCCAGGAGCTGTTCGGCGGAGACGACGGCGCCGCCGGCGCGCATCAGGACCTCCAGGACGGCGAACTCCTTGGGGGCGAGCTGCACGGTGCGTCCGTCGCGGATGACCTCGCGGCGGCCGGGGTCGAGCGAGATGCCGGCGCGCTCCAGGACGGGCGGCAGCGGGACGGTCGCGCGGCGGCCCAGCGCCCTTACCCGGGCCACGAGTTCGCTGAAGGCGAACGGCTTCGGAAGGTAGTCGTCGGCGCCGATCTCCAGACCCTCGACCCGGTCGCTGATGTCGCCGGAGGCGGTCAGCATGATGACCCTGGTGGCCAGGCCCTGTTCGACCACCTTGCGGCAGACGTCGTCGCCGTGGACGAGCGGCAGGTCCCGGTCGAGCACCACGACGTCGTAGTCGTTGACCGCGATGCGCTGGAGCGCGGCCTCCCCGTCGTACACCACGTCGACGGCCATCGCCTCGCGGCGCAGGCCGGTTGCGACGGCCTCGGCGAGCAGCTGCTCGTCCTCGACGACGAGAACCCGCACGGTCGTTGTCCCTTCTCCAGGCCGGCCCCGGAAGCGGACGCACGGCTCCGAACGTGTCTCCATCCTGCCTGGTCCTTCGGTAAAGCAGCGATAAGCTGCCCCTCGGGCAGGGTTCGCCCGGCTCCCCGCCGGTCACGGTTCGCATCCGGAGCAGTCCGATTGGACTGTGACACGGGCAACTTTCTCGGCCGGGCAGGTTTCCCGGCCGCCGGGGCGGGGAGGACAGCTGCACACCCGCGATCTGGCCCTTGGCCGGTCGCACCCACCCGCCGTGCGTTCATCCGCGCCGGCCCTGGGGCATGGGACGTCACCGGGAGCGGCCGAGGCCGTCTCCGCGCCCGACCGGAGCAGCAGACCCGCCGGCCCGGGCGCTTCCGTCGACCGGACCACCTCAGGGCGGAGAACGCACGACCGTGCACGTCCGACACAGTAAGGGGGCCCGTATGGACGCCTTCAAGGCCGGAATCCTGCAGCGCATAGCCAACGCCGAGCAGGACCTGCACCGCGCGATCGAGGCCGGGGACGAGTTCCTCGCCGAGGTGGAGCAGTCCGAGCTGGACGACCTCCGCCGACTCGCCGCCGAGCACGGCGTGGACACCGTGCTCGAGCGCCACCGCACCGCCGCGTGACGCTTCGCAGCACCTGACCCGACGCCGGTCCTCCGGCACCAGCGGCCCTGCGGGGGCCGTGCGAAACCCCAGGCCCTGGCATCCCCCGTATGCCAGGGCTCTTCGTTTGCCCGGCCCGGGAGGAACCCGCGCCTGCGGGGGCAAAGATTTGCCCCTGGGACATGACGTGTCCCAGGGGCGAACGTCCGGTGAAGCGCTCAATCCGCCCAGGCGCGCAGCGCGGCCAGGCGCTCCTGGAGCGGCTCGTACACGCCGGGTGCGGCGGCGACGGTGAGCCGGCCGTCCGGGCCGTGTCCGGGCCGTCCGCCGGTCAGGGCACCTGCCTCGGTGGCGATCAGGCAGCCCGCGGCGCGGTCCCAGGGGGCCAGGCCGCGCTCGTAGTAGCCGTCCAGGCGCCCGGCGGCGACGTCGCACAGGTCCACCGCGGCGGCGCCGCCCCGGCGGATGTCCCGCACCTCGGGCATCAGGGCCAGCAGCACCTCGGCCTGCCGGACCCGCACCGCCTCGACGTAGTTGAAGCCGGTGCCGATCAGCGCCTGCCCCCACGGCGGGGCCGGGCGGGCGGAGATCGGCGCGCCGTCGAGGCGGGCGCCGCGGCCGACGACGGCGTGGAACAGCTCGCCGCGGGCCGGTGCGTGGACGACGCCGACGACCGCCCGGCCGTCCACCTCGGCGGCCACGCTCACCGCCCACGAGGGCAGCCCGTACAGGTAGTTGACCGTGCCGTCGAGCGGGTCGACGACCCAGCGCACCCCGCTGGTGCCGGGCCGGTCGGCGCCCTCCTCGCCGAGGTAGCCGTCCTGCGGACGGCGCTCGGCGATCAGCTCCACGACGAGCTTCTCGGAGGCGAGGTCCATCTCGGTGACCACGTCGACCGGGCTGCTCTTGGTGCCGGCCACACCCAGGTCGGCGGGCCGGGCGTCGCGCAGCAGGGCGCCCGCCCGGCGGGCGGCGTCCAGGGCCACGTCGAGCAGGTCGTCGAGCAGCCGGGCGTCGGGCAGGGCGGGGCTGGACACGGGCATCTCCTCCGGTACGGGTCAGCGCTCGGCGGCGGCCGGGCGGGGGGCGCGCGGGTTGGGGCAGCAGGCCACCGCGCACACGTCGTGGCTGGGCCCGAGCGCCCCGAGGGCGCAGCGGGTGACGTCCTCGCCACGCTCGGTGGCGGCCCGCTCCAGGACCAGCTCGCGCACGGCGGCGGTGAACCGGGGGTCGGCGCCGACGGTGGCCGCCCGGGCCACCGGCAGGCCGAGCTCGGCGGCCTTGGCGACGGCCTCGGTGTCGAGGTCGTACTTGACCTCCATGTGGTCGGAGACGAACCCGATCGGGACCATCACGACGGCCGGCGCGCCGTCGGCGTGCTGGGCCTCCAGGTGGTCGCAGATGTCCGGCTCCAGCCACGGGATGTGCGGGGCCCCGCTGCGGCTCTGGTAGACGAGCTCCCACGGCCGCCCGGCGACGCCGGTGCGCTCGGCGACGGCCTCGACGACCAGCCGCGCGACGTCCAGGTGCTGCGCGACGTACGCACCGCCGGACTCACCGCGGGCCGGGTCGTCCGGGGCGCCGGAGGTCTCGGCCATCGCGTCGGGGATGGAGTGGGTGGTGAACGCCAGCCGGGCGCCGTCCCGCACGCCGGCGGGCAGCCGCTCCAGGGCGGCGACGGTGGCCTCGGCCATCGGGCCGACGAAGCCCGGGTGGTTGTAGAAGTGCCGGAGCTTGTCGACGCGCAGCTCGGGGCCGCCCTCGTCGGCGAGGACGGCGAGCGCGTCGGCGAGGTTCTCGCGGTACTGGCGGCAGCCGGAGTAGCCGGCGTAGGCGCTGGTGGCGAGGACGGCGATCCGGCGGTGACCGTCGGCGGCCATCTCGCGCAGGGTGTCGGTCAGGTAGGGCGCCCAGTTGCGGTTGCCCCAGTAGACCGGCAGGTCCAGGCCGTGGTCGGCGAAGTCCTTGCGCAGCGCGGCCAGCAGCTCGCGGTTCTGCCCGTTGATCGGACTGACCCCGCCGAACATGAAGTAGTGCTTGCCCACCTCCTTCAGCCGTTCCTTCGGGATTCCCCTGCCGCGGGTGACGTTCTCCAGGAACGGCACGACGTCCTCGGGGGCCTCGGGGCCGCCGAAGGAGAGCAGCAGGAGGGCGTCGTAGGGAGCGGCGCCGGAGAGGGAGGGTTTGCGCGCGTCGGACATGGCACCGATCCTGCCATTGAGGGGCCGGGGCCCGTCGGCGGGGCGGCGCGGAGAGCCCGGAAAATACCGTTTGCCAACATACGTAAGCTGTGTTCAACCGCCTTGTTCCTTACCTCCCCGGAGCTTCCGCGTGCTGTCCAGCTACCGCCAGATATTCGCCGCCCCCGGCACGCTGGCCTTCTCCTCCGCCGGGTTCATCGCCCGCCTGCCGATCTCGATGACCGGCATCGGCATCGTGACCATGCTGTCCCAGCAGCGCGGCTCCTTCGGGGTGGCGGGCCTCGTCTCGGCGACCCTGGCGATCGCCGCCGCGGTGCTCGGACCGGCCGTCTCCTGGCTCGTCGACCGGCACGGCCAGCGCCGCGTCGCGCTGCCCGCCGCCGCGTTCACCATCGCCGCGGCGACCGGACTGCTGCTCTGCGCCCACTTCGACGCCCCGGACTGGACGCTCTTCTTCTTCGCCGTCGGCATGGGCGCCATGCCCAGCGCGGGCGCCATGGTCCGCGCCCGCTGGGCCCACCTCTACCGGGACAAGCCCGCCCGGCTGCACACCGCGTACTCCTTCGAGGCGGTGGTCGACGAGTTCTGCTTCATGGTGGGCCCGATCCTCGCCGTCAGCCTGGCCACCAACGTCTTCCCCGAGTCCGGCCTGCTCGCCGCCGGCCTCGCGCTCACCGTCGGGATCGTCCTGTTCACCGCCCAGCGGCGCACCGAGCCGCCGGTCCACCCGGCCGCCGGGCGCAGCGGCCGCAGCGCGATCCTCAACCCCGGCCTGGTCGTGCTGGTGCTCACCTTCATCGCCACCGGGGCGATCTTCGGCTCGGTCGAGATCGTCACCGTCGCCTTCGCCCGGGCCCAGGACCACGAGGGCCTCGCCGGCACCGTCCTCGCCGTGTGGGCACTCGGCTCCGGCCTGGCCGGCATGGTCTACGGCGCGCTCAAGCCCACCAGCCCCCTGGCGAATCGTTTCGTCGTCGGCGTCGTGATGATGGCGCTCACCATGATCCCGGTGCTGCTCGTCGCCGAGGCGGTGCAGGGCCTCGGCGGGCTGCTCGCCACCGGCGCCGTCCTGCTGCTCGCCGGCGTCGCCATCTCCCCCACCCTGATCTCCGCGATGGCCCTGGTCGAGCGGCTCGTCCCGGCCGCCCAGCTCACCGAGGGCATGGCCTGGACCACCACCGGGCTCGCACTCGGCGTCGCCCTCGGCTCCTCGGCCGGCGGCTGGGTGGTGGACGCCTCCGGCGCCGCCGCCGGCTACTGGGTGCCGCTGGTCGCCGGCGTGTTCGGCGTCCTGGTCGCCCTCGTCGGCCTGCGCACCCTGCGGGCCGGCCTGCCCGCGGCCGAGCCCGGGGCGCCCGCCGTCGAACCCGTAGACCTCGGACGGTGAACTGACTAATCTCCTCCCTACTCGCGGGCCTACCCGCGGGTAGGGGCCCGCGCGGCCCCGTGCACAGGCCCCACCGGCGGCCCCCACCGCCCGGACCCCGCCGACCCCGTCGGCCACGGAGCAGGAGTCAGCACATGCCCCAGGCCAGTACCGCGACCGCCGTCCGCTGGACCAACTGGGCCGGCAACCAGAGCGCCCGGCCCGCCCGGGCCGCCGCGCCCGGCACCGCGGAGGAACTGGCCAGGGAGATCCGGCGCGCCGCCGAACAGGGCCGCACCGTCAAGGCCGTCGGCTCCGGCCACTCCTTCACCGCGATCGCCTCCGCCGGCGACGGCGTCCAGATCCGCCCGCACGCGCTCACCGCCGTCCGCGGGATCGACCGCGAGGCCGGCACCGTCACCGTCGAGTCCGGCCTCCCGCTGCACCGGCTCAACCGGCTCCTCGCCGCCGAGGGCCTCTCGCTCACCAACATGGGCGACATCGAGGTCCAGACCGTCGCCGGCGCCACCAGCACCGGCACCCACGGCACCGGCCGCGACTCCGGCTCGCTCGCCGCGCAGATCCGCGCCCTGGAGATCGTCCTCGCCGACGGCACGGTCCACCGCTGCTCGCCCACCGAGAACCCGCGGCTCTTCCAGGGCGCCCGGCTCGGCCTCGGCGCGCTCGGCGTGATCACCGCGCTCACCTTCGGCGTCGAGCCGTCCTTCCTGCTCACCGCCCACGAGCAGCCGATGCGCTTCGACGAGGTCCTCGACCGCCTCGACGACCTCACCGCCGTCAACGAGCACTTCGAGTTCTACTGGTTCCCGCACACCGACCGCTGCAGCACCAAGCGCAACAACCGCAGCCAGGGCCCGGCCGCCCCGCTGCCCCGGTTCAAGGGCTGGCTGGAGGACGACTTCCTCTCCAACACCGTGTGGGAGGGCGCCTGCCGGGTCGGCCGCCGCTTCCCCGGCAGCATCCCCGCCATCGCCTCGCTGGCCAGCCGCGCGTGGTCCGACCGCAGCTACACCGACACCTCGCACAAGGTGTTCACCAGCCCGCGCAAGGTCCGCTTCGTCGAGATGGAGTACGCCGTGCCGCGCGCCGCCGTCGCCGACGTGCTGCGCGAGCTGAAGGCGCTCATCGAACGGTCCGACTGGCGGATCAGCTTCCCGGTGGAGGTCCGCTTCGCCCCCGCCGACGACCTCTGGCTCTCCACCGCCTCCGGCCGCGACAGCGCCTACATCGCCGTCCACCTCTACCGGGGCACCCGCGACCAGGGCTACTTCACCGGCGTCGAACAGCTGATGGCCGCCCACGAGGGCCGCCCCCACTGGGGCAAGCTGCACACCCGCGACGCCGAGTACCTCGCCGGGGTCTACCCGCACTTCGGCGACTTCACCGCCCTGCGCGACGAGGTCGACCCCGGCCGCCTGTTCGCCAACCCGTACCTGCGCCGGGTCCTCGGCGACTAGGACACGCCCTGGCCCGCCGGGGTTCCGGCGGCGGGCGCCGGGGCCTCCGACGCCGGGGCCTGGCTCGGCGCGGGCGGCTGCGGAGTCGTCCCGCCGGTCGGCTTCCCGCCACCGCCCGCCGACGGGGACGCGCCGGAGGTGGGCGTCCCGCTCGGGCTCGGGTCCGGGGTCGGCGTCGGTGTCGGGGACGGCGACCCGCCCGAGGTCGGCGACCCGCTCGGGCTGCCGCTCGGCTCCGGCCGCGGCCTCGACGTCGCCGGCTCCGACGCACCGCCCGACGGCGTCGCGCCCGGCCCGTGCCCGCCACCGGACGGCCGGCCCGTCGGATCGCCGGCCGGCGGCTTCGAATCCGTGCCCACGCTGCCGCCGAACGACGTGCCGTTGCCCGTCTGCCCGGTCACCGTCGCCGACACCGGCTGCCCGGTGACCATCTCGAACGCCACGATCGGCGTCATCGCCAGCACGAACACCAGCCCCGACACCGCCGCGTACGTCCGCCACGTCCACCGCCGGCGCGCCCGGACCACCTGCGGCTCGTTCCACTCCGACGAGATCACCGGCACCCGCGGCTCCACCGGGGCCACGTCGTCCGCCGGCACCTGGCGCAGCCCGTTCACCGTCTGGTTCGGCCCGCGGTCCACCGCCTCGCGCAGTTGCTCGCCGGTGCGCCTGAAGAGGTGCTGGAACAGCGCGCCGCCCGTGGTGGCCCCGACGCTCACCACCGCCGCGCCCATGATCGTGCCGTAGACCCCGAGTTCGGACGCCAACAAGGCCCCCGCCACCGCGGCCAGCGCGCTCGCCACGACCTGAGCCACACTCAGATCGATCCGCCTGCGCTCGTCCTTCCCGCCCTCCTCGACGGGCTCCCGCTCCGGCATCGACATCCCTCGGTCCGTACGACTGTTCTTCGAACAAGTCACTCCATCTTGCCCAAAGAAGGACACAAGGGACGAAAATCCGGTTCTTCCCTCCGCGATTGTGTGAAGATGATCACCGTCCATCCGGCAGCGGTCCGCCGCCCGGGGCGCGCGCTCTTGAGATTCCCGTGAATCGCGGGAGACTTGAGCGGCGAGCCGCCCCTCCGGATGCCACGAATGGAGTACTGTTCGTAAAGCCTGAGCCTTGGGTCGACTTGTCGACTGCCAGTACCACGGCAACTTGACGAAGAGCCACGACACAGGCACGCACGGCGACGCCGGTCCCGGATCGTCGCGAACACTCCGCGTGCGAGGACGGCCGGGACACCCAGGCGCGACGTCGACGGATGACGTGGCAAAAAGGCAACCGTGCCACAGCGGTGTGGACGGGCGTGAGCCCGACACGCCGGGGAACTCAGCAAGGTTGTGGCCAGTCGCGAGTGGGCAGGCCACACTCAGTACGGGAGCAGCGACGCAGGTGACGTCGGCAGGCACCACCCGGGAGGTAACCGTGCCCGAACTGCGGGTTGTGGCCGTCAGCAACGACGGCACACGGCTGGTGCTCAAGGCTGCCGACAGCACGGAGTACACCCTCCCCATCGACGAGCGGCTGCGCGCCGCCATCCGCGGCGACCGCCCGCGCCTCGGCCAGATCGAGATCGAGGTCGAGAGCCACCTCCGCCCCCGCGACATCCAGGCGCGGATACGAGCCGGTGCCTCCGCCGAGGAGGTCGCCCAGGCCGCCGGCATCTCCGTCGACCGGGTCCGCCGCTTCGAGGGACCCGTCCTCGCCGAACGCGCCTTCATGGCCGAGCGCGCCCGCAAGACCGCCATCCGCCGCAACGGCGAGTCCCCCGGCCCCCAGCTCGGCGAGGCCGTCGCCGAACGGCTCGCGCTGCGCGGCGCCGAGAAGGAGACCGAGCGCTGGGACTCCTGGCGGCGCGACGACGGCACGTGGGAGGTCATCCTCTCCTACCGCTCCGACGGCGAGGGCCGCAGCGCCTCCTGGACGTACGACCCGCCCCGGCGCCTCGTCACGCCCAACGACGACGAGGCCCGCGCGCTGATCGGCGAGACCGTCGAGCGCGAGGAGGACTCGGTCTTCCCGTTCATCCCGCGGATCGCCCGGCTCCCCCAGGACCGGCCGCCCCGCCCGATGATCGACCGCCCCTCCGCCGACCGCATCATGTCCGCCCGCGAGGCGCGCGAGGCCGCGGCCGAGGGCCGGGACTCGCTCACCAGCCTGCTCGACGTCGTCCCCGCCTTCCGCGGCGACCTCGCCGTCGGACCCGCCCCGGTCGAACCGGTACCCGCCGAGGTCGCCGAGGAGACCGAGGAACCGGCCGCCGCCGCGGCACCCGCCGTCGGCGCCGGCTCCGCGTACGCCGACATCCTGATGCCGCGCGCCGTCGCCCCGCACCGCGAGCGCCTGGTCGGCACCACCGACCGGCAGGCCGAGGCGGACGGCGTCCGGCCCGGCCGCCGGGCCACCGTGCCCAGCTGGGACGAGATCGTCTTCGGCAGCCGGCGCAAGAAGCAGGAATAACCGTCCGCGCGAGAAGGGGGGGGGGGGGTGGGCCGCCCCCCCCCCCCCCGCGCCCGCGGGGGCCGGGCGCACCTCCCCGCTGGTCCGTGAACCGCACCGGAGCGGGCGCCGCTCGACAGCACTGGCAACACGACCCCCGGTTGA
>NZ_JBHWGD010000051.1:42985-51156 GCF_042733235.1 Kitasatospora sp. NPDC059722 | reverse complement strand
TCCCCCCACACCCCCCGCGCCCCCCCCCCCCCAGATCACACCCCCCCCCCCCCCCCCCCCCCGCCGGCGCCCGCCCCCCCCCCCCCGCCCCTTCCGTGCGCCCGCGGGCGCGGGACGCTCAGCCCGGCTGCTCCGTGACCGCCACCGGACGGCTCGCGTCACTCGACCACTCGCTCCACGACCCCGGGTACAGCGTGGCCGGCACGCCCGCCACCTCCAGTGCCAGGACCTGGTGCGCCGCCGTCACCCCCGACCCGCAGTACACGGCCGTCTCCCGCTCCCCCGCGCCCAGCGCGCGGAACCGCTCGGCCAGCTCCGCGGCCGGCCGGAACCGCCCGTCCGCGCCGACGTTCTCGGTGGTCGGCGCCGACACCGCGCCCGGGACGTGCCCCGCGCGCGGGTCGACCGGCTCCGTCTCGCCCCGGTAGCGCTCTCCCGACCGGGCGTCCAGCAGCAGGCCGCTGCGCGCCCACGCCGCCGCGCCGTCCCCGTCGATCGTCGGCATCTTGCCCGGGACGGGCTTGAAGTCGCCCTCCTCCTCCGCCGGCACCTCGGCCGTCACCGGAAGCTTGGCCGCCGACCACGCCGCGTAACCGCCGTCCAGCACCCGCACGTCGCGGTGCCCGGCCCAGCGCAGCAGCCACCAGGCGCGGGCCGCCGACAGCGAGGGCCCGCCGTCGTACACCACGACCGGACGGTCGGCGCAGACACCGAAGCGGCGCATCGCGGCGCCGAACTCCTCCAGGTCCGGCAGGGGGTGGCGGCCCCCCTGGCCGGGAGCGCCGGGCGCGGCCGCGAGGTCCCGGTCCAGGTCGACGAAGTGCGCCCCCGGCAGGTGCCCGGCCCGGTACTCCTCCGCGGCCGTCGGGCCGCCCGCGGCCGCACCGACCAGCTGGTAGCGCACGTCCAGCAGCACCGGCGGACGCGACGAGGCGAGCGCCTCCCGCAGCCCGGCCGCGGAGATCAGCGGGGAACCGTCGTTGTAGGTGGTCATGCGGGCCATTGTCGCGCAGCGCGGCCGAACCGCCGCTCTTTGTGCGGTCTTTGCCGGAATTTCCGCGCGGCCGAAGGGTTGGTCGCGCGCCGGAGTGGAAGCATCACCCTCGCGTGCGCGAATTCCGTGCGCCAACCGCCCGTGAGGAGGCCCGCATTGCCCGCGGTGAAACTCCGGCTCGCCCAGGGCACGCCCTGCTGGGTCAGCCTGCTGACCGACGACCTGGCCGGTGCCCGAGCGTTCTACGGCGACCTGCTCGGCTGGAGCTACTCCCCCGGGCCGGCCCAACTCGGCGACTACGTCCGGGCCGAGCTCGACGGCGAACCGGTCGCCGGCCTCGGTGTCTCCAGCGCCACCGGCTTCCCGGTGCAGTGGACCACCTACTTCGCCGTGGACAGCGCCGACTCCGCCGCCCAGCTCGTGCGCGAGTGCGGCGGCACCGTCGCCGTCGGGCCCCTCCAGGCCGAACGCGCCGGACGGATGGCCATCGCCGCCGACGTCTCCGGCGCCGTCTTCGGCCTGTGGCAGGGCGAGGAGCACGTCGGCCGCGAGGCCGGACCCGAACCCGGCGGCCCCGCGTGGGCCGAACTGCTCACCACCGACGCCGAGGGCTCCGCCGCGTTCTACGCCACCGTCCTCGGCCGCACCCTCCGGCCCGGCGCCGACGAATCCGCGCTGCTCGTGCAGGGCCGGCCGGTCGCCGGCATCCGGCACGGCGCCGAACTGCGCGGCCACCCGCCCCGCTGGCGGATCCACTTCGCCGTCCGTGACGCCGCGCTCACCGCCCGGCGCGCCACCGAACTCGGCGGCCGGGTCCTGGTCGAGCCGCACGACACCGCGCGCGGCCGGGCCGCCCGGCTGGCCGACCCGCAGGGCGGGCACTTCTCCGTCCTGGAACCCCGCTAGGAACGACGGCCCGGGACCGGCCTCACGACTGGGACTGCTCGAAGGGGAGCACGTCCGGGGAGAGCACCGAGGCACGGGCGGTCGCCGCGGTCAGGCGACGGCGGTGGTGCCGGCGGCACAGCACCTCGTAGCCCACCTCGTCCTCCTTCACCGAGATGTCGCCGATCACGACCTGCGCGCCCTCGACGACCATCACGCCGCCGACCGTCCGCGCGTTGTGGGTGGCCCGCGCGCCGCACCAGCACAGCGCCTCCACCTGCAGCACCTCGACCCGGTCGGCCAGCTCGATCAGCCGCTGCGAGCCCGGGAAGAGCCGGGTGCGGAAGTCCGTCGTGATCCCGAACGTGTAGACGTCGATGTCGAGTTCGTCCACCACCCGGGCCAGCTGGTCGACCTGCCCGGCCGCGAAGAACTGGGCCTCGTCGCAGATCAGGTAGTCCACCCGGCCGCCGGCCGACAGCCGCTGCACCACGTGCGCGTGGAAGTCGAAGTCGTCGGTCACCTCGACCGCCTCGGCGCGCAGGCCGAGCCGGCTGGAGATGGTCGCCGCGCCGGCCCGGTCGTGGCGGGTCAGGATGACCCCCTGCCGGCCGCGGGCGGTGTGGTTGTGGTCCATCTGCAGCGCCAGCGTCGACTTGCCGCAGTCCATCGTGCCCGAGAAGAACACCAGTTCAGCCATGGGTGGAGCAAAGGCCTTTCACATCAGGGGAGTTCGGGCACCGAGGAAGCGGTGGCAGCGGCGCTGCGGACGACATCGGCGGCACGGCTCAGGCGCGCACTTCGAGCAGCGGCACGAACTGCTCGACCGGGGTCATCGAGCCGTGCAGTCCGATCATCGCCGACTCGCCGGGCTCGTTGCGGGAGGCGATGATCGCGACGTCGTCCCGGGCCGCGGCGACCACGTCGCCGATCCGCGCGTACACGCGCTCGTCCACGACCGGGCCGAACCAGCCCGCCGCGATCGCCTCGTCCCTGGTCGCCACCCACATCCGGTCGCCGAGCACCTCGCTCCAGACCGTGTACACGTCCGCCGCGGCCCCCGGCACCGCGTACACGTGCCGGGCCCGGCCCTCGCCCCCCAGCAGGGCCACGCCCGCGCCGAGCTCCCAGTCCTCGTCGAAGTCGATCCGGTCCTCCGGCGCGATGTCGATCATGCCGTGGTCGGCCGTGACGTACATCGCCGAGCGCGGCGGCAGCCGCTCGGCCAGCCGGCGGGCCAGCCGGTCCACCGCGTCCAGGGTCATCCGCCACTCGTCCGAGTCCACGCCGAAGCGGTGGCCCGCGCCGTCCAGCTCACTGACGTACGTGTACACCAGCGCCCGGTCGTGCTCGGCCAGCCAGGCCGCGGCCCGGTCCATCCGCTCCTCGCCGGTGGTCCGGCCCATGAACGTGCCGCCGGACAGCGCCACCCTGGTCAGCGGGGTCTGCGCGAACAGCGGGGACGACACCTGCGCCGTCGCCACCCCGGCCGCGTGCGTCCGCTCGAAGACCGTCGGGTAGGGCTGCCAGGCCGCCGGGTCGGTCGGCGGCTGCCAGCGCAGCTGGTTCATCAGGTACCCGGCACCGGGGACCGCCACCGTGTAACCGGCCAGACCGTGCTGCCCCGGCGGGGTGCCGGTGCCCACCGACGCCAGCGAGGTCGCCGTCGTCGACGGGAACCCGGCCGTCAGCGGACGGCCCGAGCCGCCCATCGAACTGCCCGCCAGCGAGGACAGGAACGGCGCGTACTCGGGGTGGCGCAGCAGCAGCTCCCAGCCGAGGCCGTCGACCAGGAACACCACCACGCGGTCGGCCGGGGCGATCGGCAGCGTCGCCGAGAAGCCCTCGACACCCAGCCCCGCCGCGACCGAGGGCAGCAGGTCGCAGAGCGAACCGCTGCCGTAGGCGGGAGCGGGGGCGGTGGCGGGATCGAGGATCTCGAAGGCGTCGTAGCCGTCGGAAGGTGCGAAAGACATGGATCCGGTTTCGTGGCGGTCGGCGGCGCGGTGGGCGGCAGTCGTCCTGAGCGGGCAGTCGTTCCAGGCGGGCGGTCGTTCTACGCGGGCGGTCGTTCTACGCGAGCAGTCGTCCCGCGCGGGCGGTCAGGCGCGGCGGGGCTCAGGCCCGCGGGCCGTTGCTGACCGTCGCGTCCGACAGCGCCCGGGCGAACACCAGCGCCTGCGCGACCGTCTCCGGACCGTCGCCGGCCTCGCTCACCCGCAGTGACAGGTCGTCAGCCGTCGCCGAACCCGTGTAGCCGTGGTCGGCCTCGCAGTTCGGGTCCGAGCAGCCCGCCGGCTCCAGGTCCAGCCGCTGCACCGCGCCCCAGCCGATCGTCAGCACGACCTCGCGCGGCAGCGTGCCCGGCGTGTACGTCTCCGGGTTCGCCACCATCCGGCTCACCACGACCGAACCGATCCGGTCCAGCCGGACGCTCTCCGTGGACGTCGTCGCCAGCGGCACCGACGGGCCGGCGGCGTCCCCGGTCTGCTCGTCGGTGTGGCTCACCACGAACCGGGTCGGGGTCAGCACCAGCACGGTGACGTGCCGGCGCACCTCGTTGGCGTCGAACGTCGTCTCCTGGTGCACCAGGTACGAGCTGATCGGCTCCGGGCCAACCGCGGACTCCACCGCTTCGGACACCAGGGCCGGGTAGTAGCCACTGCGCTCGATCGCCGAGCGCAGGTCCTGAGTGGTGGTGGTACCGGTCTTCGCCATAACTCCATCCTGGCATGGTCCGCCGACGAAGCGGGCGGCGCGGCGCCGAGCTTCGGACAACAGCGCCCACGGGCAGGCGCAACCAAGGAAGGTTACAGGCTGCTCATGGCGCGCGGGCCCAGATCACTGCGGACGGGCAGGGGCGCGATGCGCACCCGCGCCCCCAGGATCGCCAGCCCGTGCGGGGCCACGACCACCGGTTCGAGATCCACCGACGCGACCTCCGGCAGATCGTCCACCAGCCGCGACACCCGCAGCAGCAGCTCCTCCAGCGCGCCCGTGTCCACCGCCTCCGCGCCCCGCCAGCCGAACAGCAGCGGAGCCGCCCGCACCTCCCGGATCAGCCCGGCGACATCCTGATCGGTGGCCGGAACCAGCCGGTGCGCGACATCGCCCAGCAGTTCGGCCGGCGCCCCCGCCAGACCGAAGGACAGGATCGCGCCCACCGCCGGATCGACCGTGGCGCCGATCACGGTGTCCACCCCGCGCGGCGCCAGCCGCTGCACCACCAGCTCGGCCTGCGCCGCCCCGCCGAGCAGGGCGTCCAGCTCGCGGTGGGCCCGGCGCAGGCCCGGCTCGCCGGTCAGGTCCAGGCGGACGCTGCCCAGGTCGGGGCGGTGGCGCAGGTGCGGGGCGGTCGCCTTCAGCGCCACCGGGTAACCCAGCGCCGACGCCGCCCGCACCGCCGTCCCCTCGTCCGGGGCGGGCAGGGTCGGCGAGACGTCGATGCCGTAGTGGGCCAGCAGCGCGCGGGTCTCCGCGTCGGGCAGCGTGATCCGGGCGCCGCCCGGCTGGGTACGGGCCGCGACCGCCGCGCGGGTGTTCAGCGCCGCGTCCACCAGCACGCGGGCCCCCGGCTCGTCGATCCGGTCCAGCTCCGGCACCCGGGCCGTCTCCTCCGCCTCCGCCATCCGGCGCCGCCACTGCCCGTAGTGCACGGCGTGGGCGAGGGCCCGCACCGCACGCTCCGGCGCCGCGAACGCCGGGATGCCACCCGGACGCAGCCGCAGCGGCAGATCGGTCAGCGCCAGGTGCGCCAGCACCAGCGGCTTGCCCAACTCCCGCGCCCGCTCACCGGCTTCGAGCAGCGCCGTGGCGATCTCCGGATCGTCCGAACCCATCTCCGGATCCTCCGGACCGGCCAGCCGGCCGCCCATGAACGCGTGCGCGGACGTGCCGATCGGCGGGATCGCGACGGCGATCACGGCGTCCACGGCGGGATCGGACAGGGCGACGTCCAGCGCGATCCGGAAGTTCTCGCCGGTCGCAGCGGTGGTCAGGTCCACGGGCGTACGGGGGCGCAGGCCCGCGCTCAGGCAGGCGTCGTACGTCAGCAGGCCCAGCGAGTCCGAATTGCCGACCACGGCGACCCGGTCCCCCGGCGGCAGCGGCTGCTGGACCAGCAGCTCACCGGTGTCGTACAACTCGGTGATCGTCTCCACCCGGGTGACCCCGGCCTGCTCGAACAGCGCGTCCACCGTCGCGTCGCGCAACCCCGTCGCCGTGGCCGGCACGGCGTGGCCCGGCGGCAGGCTCCCGGTGTGGCGCGCACCCTTCACGACGACCACCGGCTTCGCCGCGGCCAGACGGCGGGCGATCCGGGTGAACTTGCGCGGATTGCCGAACGACTCCAGGTAGAGCAGCACCACCTCGGTCGCGTCGTCCTCCGCCCAGTACTGCAGGAAGTCGTTGCCGGAGACGTCGGACCGGTTGCCGACCGACGCGAACGACGAGACGCCGAGCCCACGGCGGTGCGCGGCCTCCAGGAGCGCCACCCCGATCGCCCCGGACTGGCAGAAGATCCCGAAACCGCCGCGCCGCGGCAGGTGCGGCGCCAACGAGGCGTTCAACGGCTGCCCGGGATCGGTACTGATCAGACCGAAGGCGTTCGGACCGACCACCCGCATCCCCGCCGCACGGGCCTGCCGCACCAGCGCCCGCTGGCGGTCACGGCCCTCCGGGCCCGTCTCCGCGTACCCCGCCGTCACCACGACCAGGCCCTGCACCCCATGGGCGCCGCACTCGGCGACCGTCGCCGGCACCGCACTCTCGGGGACGGCGATCACGGCCAGGTCCACCGGATCCGGGACGTCCCGGATCGAGCGGTACACCGGGACACCGTCCAGCTCCGTCCCCGCCGGAGCCTTGCGGTTCACCGCGTACACGGGACGCAAGGCCTCCCCGTCCCCGCGCTTGCTCTCGAACTCGGCGTCGAACCCGCCCAGCAGATCCCGCAGCAGCGCCCGCCCCACCGTCTGCGGATTGCGCGAAACCCCGATCACCGCCACCGAACGCGGCGTGAGCAGCCGCTGCACCGAACGCGCCTCCGCACGATGCTCCCGCGCCCGCATCACCGCCAGCGAGCGGTCCGTCTGCTCCAGGTCGAACTCCAGGTGCACCACACCGTCCGCGAAACTCCGGTGCTGCGTGTAGCCGGCGTCCGTGAAGACCTTCACCATCTTCCGGTTCTCCGGCAGCACCTCCGCCTGGAAACGACGGATCCCCCGCTCCTGCGCCACCGCCGCGATGTGCTCCAGCAGCGCCGACGCCACCCCGCGGCCCTGATGCGCGTCCTGCACCAGGAACGCCACCTCGGCATCCGTCCCGGAGTCCGACGGACGGCCCTCGGCATCGATCCGGTCGTACCGCACCGTCGCGATGAAACGGTCCCGGACCACCACGGCCAGCGCCACCCGGTTCACGAAGTCGTGGTGCGTGAACCGGCGGACGTCCTTCTCCGAGAGCTTCGGATAAGGGGCGAAGAAACGGAAGTACTTCGACTGGTCCGAGACCTGCTCGTAGAACTCCACCAGCCGCCCGGCATCGGCGGGAGTGATCGGCCGGATCCGGGCCGTGCCGCCGTCGCGCAGCAGGATGTCGGCCTCCCAGTGCTGCGGATAGTCCGGATGCCCTGGGTGCTGCGCCGCCGCGGAGTCGTCCACGATCGTCAGGTTATCCGGCGGCGGGCCGAATGGCGCCCGGCGTGCACGCGCGGCAGGGTGGACAGGGCCACTGGCCGGGCCTTATGCCAGGAAAATGCCCCGAAAAGAAACAATCACAACTCCCGAACGCGGCGGCTCGCCGGGGTCGACTGCGTGCAACACTGGTCTAGACAACATGGCCGCTTCCCCGAGCCCGGCCGTGACCAGCTTCACCGGAAAGGCACGTCTCATGGCCGAGCGCCGCGTCACCATCGGTTGGGCCGAGGGCCTGCACGCCCGTCCCGCCTCCATCTTCGTCCGGGCCGTGACGGCCACCGGCGTGCCGATCACCATCGCCAAGCCCGGCGGCAACCCCGTCAACGCCGCCTCCATGCTCGGCCTGCTCGCCCTCGGCGCCCAGGGCGGCGAAGAGGTCATCCTCGCCACCGACGCCGAGAACGCCGACGAGGCCCTCGACCGCCTCGCCAAGCTCGTCGCCGAAGGCCTCGAAGAACTCCCCGCCGCCGCCTGAGCGGGCGTACGGACCAGCCCGAGAGGGGTTGGGGGGGGTGGGGGGGCGTCTACTGTCGGACGAGGCCGCACGGCGGTTTGCGGGCTGTGGAGACGGTCCGAGATATGTATGCGGGGTAAGA
>NZ_JBHWGD010000051.1:0-42975 GCF_042733235.1 Kitasatospora sp. NPDC059722 | reverse complement strand
CCTGGGCCCCGTCGCCCCCCAAGACCCCCCCCCCCCCGCGTGCGGGGGGTCCCGCACCCGCCCGGGGGGGGTGCCCGGATTTGGGGGCCCACCCCTCTCCGCATTGCCGACCGCCGGTGTCAGCCCTTGACGCAGACGACCTGCTTCAGGTGGGCGACCACCTCGACGAGGTCCTTCTGCTGCTCGATGACCTTCTCGATGGACTTGTAAGCACCCGGGATCTCGTCGACGACGCCGCTGTCCTTGCGGCACTCCACGCCCTTGGTCTGCTCGACCAGGTCGCGCGTGGTGAACCGCTTCTTCGCGGCGGTCCGGCTCATCTTGCGACCGGCGCCGTGCGAGGCCGAATTGAACGCCGCCTTGTTGCCGAGGCCGCGGACGATGTACGAACCGGTGCCCATCGAGCCCGGGATGATTCCGTAGTCGCCGGAGCCGGCCCGGATCGCACCCTTGCGGGTCACGAGCAGATCGACGCCGTCGTAGCTCTCCTCCGCAACGTAGTTGTGGTGGCAGCTGATGACCTCGTCGAACGTGACCTTCGCTTTGGGGAACTCGCGGCGGACGACGTCCTGCAAGAGCGCCATCATCACCGCACGATTGTTCTTGGCGTACTCCTGGGCCCAGAAGAGGTCCTGGCGGTAGGCCGCCATCTGCGGCGTGTCCGCGATGAAGACTGCGAGATCCCGGTCCACCAGCCCCTGATTGTGCGGCAGCGAGCGAGCGACACCCATGTGATGCTCAGCCAGCTCCTTGCCGATGTTGCGCGATCCGGAGTGCAGCATCAGCCAGATAGTCCCACTATCATCCAAGCACACTTCCGAGAAGTGATTCCCACTTCCGAGCGTTCCCATCTGCTGCATGGCACGTTCGCGACGCCATTTGACCGAATCTGCCACACCGTCGAACCGCTGCCAGAAGTCGTCCCACCCCGCCGTCGCGAAGCCGTGGAGCTTGCGCGGGTCGACCGGGTCGGTGTGGAGGCCGCGGCCGACCGGGATGGCCTGCTCGATCTTGGAGCGGAGGCGGGACAGGTCGTCCGGGAGGTCCTTGGCGGTGAGGGAGGTCTTCACCGCGCTCATTCCGCAGCCGATGTCCACGCCGACCGCCGCCGGGCAGACGGCGCCCTTCATGGCGATGACGGAGCCGACCGTCGCGCCCTTGCCCAGGTGGACGTCGGGCATGACGGCGAGGCCGTGGAGCCAGGGCAGGGAGCTGATGTTGCGCAGCTGCTGCATGGCCTCGCCCTCGACGGTGGCCGGGTCGGTCCACATCCGGATGGGGACCCGGATTCCGGGCACTTCGGTGTACGACATGGGTGTTCGACCTCCAAGGTCGCTTGGTTCACAGGAAGTTGCCGCACGCGAACAGATCCCGGCGCGGCTCGGGGAAGACCAGAAAAAGGGGGGCTCAGGCGCCCAGGGCACAGGGGGAGAGCGGCCTTGGGGAGCGTCGTCGTATGGTTCGCTCGACCCGCATGGTGACCGCCTCCCTTCGTTCGTCAGAGTCAGACTTCGTACGTCTGTGCCGGGGAACATCTATCCACGGAACGGCCGCGGCCCGCAACGGATTTAAAAACGCGGCAGGCCCGCCGGAGCGGCGATCGCTCCAACGGGCCTGCCGTGCACCGGAGAGGGTCAGCTGACGACCGTGACCTCGCCGATGCCGAGCTTCCGCACGTCGTCCGCGATCACGGCGGCGTCGCCGACCAGCACGGTGACCAGCCGGTCCGGCGGGAAGGCGGCGACGACGGCCTCGGTGGCCTCGGCGGTGGGCAGTTCGGCGAGCCGGCGGTAGACCTCGGCCTGGTAGTCGTCGGGCAGGTGCTGCTCGACCTGGTCGGCGAGGGTGCCGGCGACCGAGCCCGCGGTCTCGTACTTGAGCGGGGCGACGCCGACCAGGAACTGCACGGCCTCGTCGCGCTCGGCGTCGGTGAGGCCCTCGGCGGCGAGGGTGCGCAGGATCGTCCAGGCGTCCTTGAGGGCCGGGGCGGTGGAGGCGGTGTCCACCGAGCCGCTGATGGCTAGCAGCGCGCGCCCGCTGCCGTCGGCGGCCGAGCGCAGCGGCTGGGCGAAGGAGCGGACGCCGTAGGTGTAGCCCTTCTCCTCGCGCAGGACGCGGTCGAGGCGGGAGGTGAGGGTGCCGCCGAGGCAGTAGGTGCCGAGGGTCTGGGCGGGCCAGTCGGGGTGGTGGCGGTCGGGGCCGATGCGGCCGATGAGGAGCTGGGTCTGGACGGAGTCGGGCCGGTCGACGATGACGACGCGGCCGTGGTCGTCGGCGGTGACGGGGGCGTGGACGGAGGCCGCGGCGGGGGTGCCGGTCCAGGTGCCGAGGGTGCTCTCCAGGAGGGCGGGCAGGTCGACGCCGGTGAGGTCGCCGACCACGACGACGGTGCTGGTGGCGGGCCGGACGTGGGCGTCGTAGAAGGCCTTGACGGCGGCGCGGTCGATGGACTTGACCGTGTCGGCGGTGCCGCTGCGGGGGCGGGAGAGGCGGTCGGCGGCGTCGAAGAGTTCGGCGTAGAGGGCCTTGGCGGCGCGCCGGGCGGGGTTGGCCTGCTCGTGGACGATCTCGTCGAGGCGGTTGGCGACGAGGCGCTCGATCTCGTCCTCGGGGAGGGCGGGGGCGCGCAGGGCGTCGGCGAGGAGGGCGAGACCGCGCTGGAGGCGGGAGGCGGGGACTTCGAGGGAGACGCGGATGCAGGGGTGGTCGGCGTGGGCGTCGAGGGTGGCGCCGGCGCGTTCGAGTTCGCCGGCGAACTCCTCGGCGGTGAGGGTGTCGGTGCCTTCGCTGAGGGCGCGGGCGAGGATGGCGGCGACGCCGTCGAGGCCGGCCGGTTCGGCGGCGAGCGGGGCGTCGACGAGGACCTCGACGGCGACGAGCTGCTGGCCGGGGCGGTGGCAGTGCAGGACGGTGATGCCGTTGGCGAGGGCGGTGCGCTCGGGGGCGGGGAAGGCCCAGGGGCTCGGGGTGCCGGGCCGGGGCTGGGGGTGGAAGGTCATGGCGGGGACGTAGTCGGTGCTCATGCGGCGGCACCCTCCTCTTCGGAAGCGGCGTCGGAAGCGGCGTCGGTGTCGGCCGTGGTCGGCTCGTAGACGAGGACGGCCCGGTTGTCGGGGTGGAGTCGGGCCTTGGCGACGGCCCTGACCTCTTCGGCGGTGACGTCGAGGACCTTGGGGAGGGCGTCGTTGAGCAGCTTGGGGTCGCCGAACAGGACCGCGTAGCGGCAGAGTTCGTCGGCGCGGCCGGCGACGGTGGTGAGCCGGTCGAGCCATTCGCGCTCGATCTGGGCCTGGGCGCGTTCGAGTTCCTCGGGGGTGGGGCCTTCGGCGGCGAAGCGGGCGAGTTCCTCGTCGACGGCGGTGTCGATCTGCTGGAGGGTGGCGTCGCCGGAGGTCTTGACGTCGAGCCAGCCGAGGCTGGGGGCGCCGGCGAGGCGGAGCAGGCCGAAGCCGGCGGCGACGGCGGTGCGGTCGCGGCGCACGAGGCGGTTGTAGAGGCGGCTGGATTCGCCGCTGCCGAGGATGGTGAGGGCGAGGTCGGCGGCGTCGGCTTCGCGGGTGCCGTCGTGCGGGAGGCGGTAGGCGGCCATGAGGGCGCGGGAGGGGACGTCCTCGTGGATCTCCTCGCGCAGTTCGCGCCCGATGGTGTCGGGGAGTTCGCCGGAGCGCGGGGGCTGCTTGCCGTCGTGGGCGGGGATGCTGCCGAAGTACTTCTCGACCCAGGCGATGGTCTGTTCGGGGTCGATGTCGCCGACGATGGAGAGGACGGCGTTGTTGGGCGCGTAGTACGTGCGGAAGAACGTGCGGGCGTCCTCCAGCGTGGCGGCGTCGAGGTCGGCCATGGAGCCGATGGGGGTGTGGTGGTACGGGTGGCCGTCGGGGAACGAGAGCGCGGTGAGCTTCTCGAAGGCGGTGCCGTAGGGGACGTTGTCGTAGCGCTGGCGGCGCTCGTTCTTGACGACGTCCCGCTGGTTCTCCATGGAGGTCTCGTCGAGTGCGGCGAGGAGGGAGCCCATGCGGTCGGCCTCCAGCCAGAGGGCGAGCTCCAGCTGGTGGGCGGGCATGGTCTCGAAGTAGTTGGTGCGCTCGAAGCTGGTGGTGCCGTTGAGCGAGCCGCCGGCGCCCTGGACGAGCTCGAAGTGGCCGTTGTTGGAGACGTTGGCCGAGCCCTGGAACATGAGGTGTTCGAAGAGGTGGGCGAGGCCGGTGCGGCCCTTGACCTCGTGGCGCGAGCCGACGTCGTACCAGAGGCAGACCGCGGCGACCGGGGTGAGGTGGTCCTCGGAGAGGACGACGCGCAGGCCGTTCTCCAGGCGGTGCTCGGTGATGGCGATGCCTCGGCTGGAGGCGGGGGCCGGGTTGGCCATGCGCTCGGGTCCTTCCCGTCGTCGATGTCGGGGTTCGTGTGGCGTCCCCCATTGTGGTGCAACGCGCGAGGGGCGTGGATGTGTCCGCGCGGAGGGGGCGTTCGCCAGGGGCGGAAGAGGGGCGCTGGCCGGGAGTGTCGGTGCGAGGGTCCACAATGGGGGCGCCGCGCCCTGTTGACGGGGGCAGCCGGCATGGCGACAGAGACTGACCGAGACACAGCGCAAGCGAGACGTAAGGGAGCCCCGCCGCGATGGCCCGCCGCAGTTCGCAGACCCCGCCGCCCGGAGACTTCGAGGAGCGGATCCTCGATGTCGACGTCGTGGACGAGATGCAGGGCTCCTTCCTGGAGTACGCCTACTCGGTGATCTACTCGCGCGCGCTGCCCGACGCGCGGGACGGTCTGAAGCCGGTGCACCGGCGGATCCTGTACCAGGCCAACGAGATGGGCCTGCGTCCGGAGCGCGCGCACGTGAAGTGCGCGCGTGTGGTGGGCGAGGTGATGGGTCGCCTGCACCCGCACGGTGACCAGTCGATCTACGACGCGGTCGTCCGGATGGCGCAGCCGTTCTCGATGCGGTTGCCGCTGATCGACGGGCACGGGAACTTCGGTTCGCTGGGCAACGACGACCCGCCGGCGGCGATGCGGTACACCGAGTCGCGGCTGACGCCGGCGGCGATGGCGCTGGTGGAGTCGATCCACGAGGACACGGTCGACTTCGGGCCGAACTACGACGGCAGTGAGCAGGAGCCGCTGGCGCTGCCGGCGGCGTTCCCGAACCTGCTGGTGAACGGTGCGACGGGCATCGCGGTGGGCATGGCGACGAACATGCCGCCGCACAACCTGTCCGAGGTGGTGGCGGCGGCCCGGCACCTGATCAAGCACCCGAGCGCGGACCTGGACACGCTGATGCGGTTCGTGCCGGGTCCGGACCTGCCGACGGGCGGGCGGATCGTGGGCCTGGCGGGGATCCGGGACGCGTACGAGTCGGGCCGCGGGACGTTCAAGATCCGGGCGACGGCGACGGTGGAGGCGGTGACGGCGCGCCGCAAGGGCATCGTCGTGACGGAGCTGCCGTACAACGTCGGCCCGGAGAAGGTCATCTCGAAGATCAAGGACCTGGTCAACGCGAAGAAGCTGCAGGGCGTCGCGGACGTCAAGGACCTGACCGACCGCGTGCACGGGCTGCGGCTGGTGATCGAGGTGAAGAACGGCTTCGTGCCGGAGGCGCTCCTGGAGCAGCTGTACAAGCTGACGCCGATGGAGGAGACGTTCGGCATCAACAACGTGGCGCTGGTGGACGGCCAGCCGCTGACGCTGGGGCTGAAGGAGCTGCTGGAGGTGTACGTCGACCACCGGTTCACGGTGGTGCGGCGGCGCAGCGACTTCCGCCGGCGCAAGCGGCAGGAGCGGCTGCACCTGGTCGAGGGCCTGCTGGTGGCGCTGGTCGACATCGACGAGGTGATCGCGATCATCCGGTCGAGCGACAACGCGGGGCAGGCGAAGGAGCGTCTGATGGAGCGCTTCTCGCTGTCGGAGACGCAGACGGCGTACATCCTGGACACGCCGCTGCGCCGGCTGACGCGTTTCGACCGGGTGGAGCTGGAGCAGGAGCAGGCGAAGCTGCTGTCGGAGATCGCGGACCTGACGGAGATCCTGGAGTCGGACGCGAAGCTGCGCAGCGTGGTGTCGTCCGAACTGGGTGCGGTGGGCAAGCAGTTCGGGACGGAGCGGCGCACGGTGCTGCTGGAGGCGGGCGCGGTGCCGTCGGCGGCGCTGACGGTGCCGTTGGAGGTGGCGGACGATCCGTGCCGGGTGCTGCTGTCGTCGACGGGTCTGCTGGCGCGGACGGCGGACGGGGAGCCGTTCGAGCTGTCGGAGGCGCGGGCGAGGCACGACGTGATCGTGTCGGCGGTGCCGGCGACGGCGCGGGCGGACGTGGGTGTGGTGACGTCGGCGGGCCGGGTGCTGCGGCTGCCGGTGATCGATCTGCCGGCGCTGCCGCCGACGCCGTCGCCGACGCTGGCGGGCGGGGCGGCGGTCGGGGAGTTCCTGCGGCTGGAGGCGGGTGAGCGGGCGCTGGCGCTGACGACGCTGGACGAGTCGTCGCCGGGGCTGGCGCTGGGCACGGTGCAGGGCGTGGTGAAGCGGGTGGTGCCGGAGTGGCCCGCGAACAAGGACGAATTCGAGGTGATCGCCCTCAAGGAGGGTGACGAGCTGGTGGGTGCGGTGGAGTTGCGCACCGGCGAGGAGGACCTGGTCTTCATCTCGTCGGACGCGCAGTTGCTGCGGTACCCGGCGGGTCAGGTGCGTCCGCAGGGGCGTCCGGCGGGTGGCATGGCGGGGATCAAGCTGGCGGACGGGGCGCGGGTGCTGTCGTTCACGGCGGTGGATCCGGCGGCGGACGCGGTGGTGGTGTCGGTGGCGGGTGCGTCGGGCACGTTGACGGGCGAGGAGCAGTCGACGTGGAAGGTGACGCCGTTCGAGCAGTACCCGCGCAAGGGCCGGGCGACGGGCGGTGTCCGCTGCCAGCGGTTCCTGCGCGGTGAGGACCTGCTGACGTTCGCGTGGGCGGGTGCGGTGCCGGCCCGGGCGGCGACGGCGAAGGGCGCGCCGGTGGAGCTGCCGGAGCGGGATCCGCGCCGGGACGGTTCGGGTACGCCGGTGACGACGCCGATCGCGGTGGTCGCGGGTCCGGCGTGACCGGCGCGGCCGGCGTGGTCAGCGCGGCCGGTACGGCCGGGTGAGCGGAGGAGGGGTGCCCGTCGGGTGCCCCTCCTCCGCCGTTGGGGGGCCGGTCGGCCGTGCCGCGACGCGAGGGGGCGGCCCGGAGGGCTGAGGGTAGCCTTGCCCGCGTGAGCACCTGTGCGACGCGGTCGCGTGAACTTTCGGAGCCGCTGGCCGCCACGGCGGCGGTGGCGACCACCTGGCTGCTGGTGGAGCAGAACGGACCGTGGGGCGCGAAGGCGCTGGGCGAGAGCCACCTGGACGCGGAGACGGGGCACGCGCTGGAGGCCGCCGCGGCCGGGACGGGCGTGCGGGTGGCGCTGATCCGCCGGCCGGGCCGGCACGCGGACTGCCTGCCGACGGCGCGGCACGAGGTGATCGTGGCGCACACGGTGCCGGGCCGCGGCTGGGTGCGCCGGGCCGCCGTGGCCGATCCGGCGGAGCTGCTGGGCCTGGACTTCGCGGCGCTGGGCGTTGGCGACCACGCGGGTTTCGGCGCGGAGCACGTGGGCGGCCCGGTGGCGCTGGTGTGCACGAACGGGCGGCGCGACCGCTGCTGCGCGCTGCTGGGCCGGCCGTTGGCGGCGGACCTGGCGGCGGCCGGGCACAGCGAGGTGTGGGAGGTGACGCACCTGGGCGGCCACCGCTTCTCCCCCACGATGCTGGTGCTGCCGTCCGGCTACGCGTACGGCCGGCTGACGGCGGAGACGGCCAAGGAGGTGCTGGCGGCGACGGCGGCCGGGCACATGGTGCCGGAGTGGTCGCGGGGCTGCTCGGGCTGGGACCGTCCGGGCCAGGCGGCGGACCACGCGGTGCGGCTGGCGATCGGCGAGACCCGGGTGGACGCGCTGACCGTGCTGCAGCGGCCGGACGGCGAGGGCCGCTGGCTGGTCACGGTGCTGCACGCGGACGGCCGGGCGTGGGAGGCGGACGTGCTGGAGGGCCGGAGTGAGCCGCCGCGTCCGGAGAGCTGCGGGAAGGCGGAGGGCACGCCGTCGCGGATGGACGTGCTGAGCGTCCGGGGCGTCTGAGACCGGGGCGCCCCGAGGCGGCGACCCGGGCGGCCGGAAGCGGCGGCCCCGCGCCCGTGGGGGTGAGCGCGGGACCGCCGGACCGGTCCGGGGTCAGCCGGTGGCCTGTTCGGGGTCAGCCGGCGGCCTTGCCGACGAACTCCGTGGTGTAGGTGCGGGAGAGGTCAATCGAGCCCTCCTTGCCCTTCACGTCCGGGTGGAACGCGGCGAGCACGGCGAGGACGGTCTTCGGCCCGTCGGCCGGCATCACCCCGTCGGTGGTGAACATCGGCAGCGTCGACTTGATCGCGGCCGCGTACTGCTCGGCGCCGCCCTGCGCGTAGTCGGCGGGCATCTGCGCGGCGATCTCCTCGGGGGTGTGCGTGGACATCCACTTGAGGGTCTTGACGAAGGCGTTGGTGAGCTTCTGGGTGGTGTCCTTGTTCTTCTCCACCCAGTCGGTGGCCATGTAGAGCGAGGACGACGGGTAGAGGCCGCCGAGTGCCTGGCGCGAGCCCTCGGGGGTGCGCATGTCGTAGAGGATCTTGCCGAGGCCCTTGTCGAGGACATTGGCGACGGTCGGGTCGGTGGTCATCCCGGCGTCGATGCTGCCCTGCTGGAGCGCGGCGACGAAGGTCTGGCCGGCGCCGACGGCGATCGGGCTGAACTCGCTGACGGAGGCGCCGTTCTTGACCGCGAGGTACTTGGTGAGGAAGTCGGTCGAGGAGCCGATGCTGGTGACGCCGAGCTTCTTGCCCTTGAAGTCGGCACCGGACTTGATGGCGTCGGCCTGCTTGGCGGAGACGAGCTCGACCTCGCCGGGGGCCTGGGCGAACTGGACGACGGACTCGACGTTCTTGCCCTTGGCCTGGAGGTCGATGGTGTGGTCGTAGAAGCCGACGGCGCCCTGGACGTCGCCGGCGAGCAGGGCGGTGGTGGCGTTGACGCCGGCGGGCTCGGTCAGCAGCTCGACGTTGACGCCGGCGTCGGCGAAGTAGCCGAGCCGCTGGGTGAGCATCGCGGGGAGGTAGATGACCTTGTCCAGGCCGCCGACCATGATCTTGACCTTGGGTCCGTCCACCTGCCGGCCGGCCGGGGCGGCGGCGCCGTGGGCGGACGTGGCGGCGTCGTTGGCGCAGGCGGAGAGCGGGAGGAGGAGGGCGGCGGCGAGGGCGGCGGCAGCGGCTCTGCCGGTCGGGTTCGGGCGCATGGGTGGGGGTGCCTCTCTACTGCGGACGAGGGGGGTTCAGCGGCCGTCGCCCGCGTCTGCGGGCTTCCAGCGGAAGAGCTTCTTCTCGGCGAAGGTCAGCAGGCCTTCGGTCAGCAGCGCGACGACGGCGAGGATCGTCATCGCGGCGTACACACCGGCCGAGTTGAAGGTGCCCTGGGCGGCGGCGACGAGCAGGCCGAGGCCCTTGGTGGCACCGATGTACTCGCCGACGATGGCGCCGATCAGCGCGAAGCCGAAGCTGACGTGGAGGCTGGTGAAGATCCACGTGGTGGCGGCCGGGATGACGACCTGCAGGGTGACCTTGCGGTTGTCCGCGCCGAGGATCCGGGCGTTGTCGACGAGGTTGCGGTCCACCTCGCGGGCGCCCTGGAAGGCGTTGAAGAACACCGGGAAGAACACCAGCACCACGGCGGAGGCGACCTTGGAGGCCGGGCCGAGGCCGAACCAGATCAGGAAGATCGGTGCGAGGACGATGCGCGGGATCGCGTTGAGCACCTTGACGTAGGGTCCGAACACGTCGGCCAGGAAGCGGATCCGGCCGAGCGCGATGCCCAGCAGCACGCCGGCGACGACGCCGATCACCCAGCCGGAGAGGGCCTCGTAGAGGGTGTAGCCGATCTGCTCGCCGAGCGAGCCCTGGGCGGTGCCGTGGGTGATCCACTGCCGGATCTGGTCCCAGATCCGCGACGGCTGGGAGAAGTTGAACGGGTCGATGACCTCCGTGCGGGCGCACACCTCCCACAGGCCCAGGAAGGCGACGAGCACCGCGAACCGGGCGCCGTACACGCCCAGCTTCCGGTTGCGCGCGGCCCGTTCGCGGGCCTCGGTCCTCGTGGTGGGGGCGACCGGTGCACCAGGCACGGCCGACGCGGTCTCAAGCGGCACGACCCGCTCCTCTCTCCCGGGTGATGCGCACCTCTTCGCCGAGCGAGGCCCAGATCTCGCGGTACAGCTCGACGAACCTCGGTTCCAGGCGGACGGCCTCCACGGTGCGCGGTCGCGGCAGGTCGACGGTGAAGATCTCCTTGACGGTCGCCGGACCGGCGGTCATGACCACCACGCGGTCGGCGAGCGCGATGGCCTCGTCGAGGTCGTGGGTCACGAAGACGACCGACGAGCCGGTACCGGCCCACAGCTCCAGCAGCTGGTCGGACATGAGCGCGCGGGTCTGCACGTCCAGCGCCGAGAACGGCTCGTCCATCAGCAGGATGTCCGGGTCGTTGACGAAGGTCTGGGCGAGCGCGACGCGCTTGCGCATGCCGCCGGACAGCTGGTGCGGGTAGCGGTCCTCGAAGGCGCCGAGCCCGACCCGGCCGAGCCAGTCCCGGGCCCGTTCCCTGGCCTCGGCGGCGGGCACGCCCCGGAAGCGGGGGCCGGCCATGACGTTCGACAGGACGGTGCGCCAGGGGAAGACGGCGTCCTGCTGGAAGACGAACCCGACCCGGGGGTGGATCCCGCGGACCGGCTCCCCGTACACCCGGGCCTCGCCCTCGGTGGGCTCCTCCAGGCCGCTGACCAGCGTCAGCGTGGTGGACTTGCCGCAGCCGGTCGGGCCGACGACGGCGACGAACTCGCCCTGGGCGACGGTCAGATCGAGATCGCGGACGGCGGTGTGCAGCGCCCCCGAGGGGGTGCGGAACCGTTTGGTCGCGCCGGACAGCTCGATCGCCGGGGTCTTGCTCATGCCCCCGCCTCGCTTCGCTCGGCAGGTGCTTCGCAGGACCGGCACCTCTTGATGATTCGCTCGCTGCGCTCGCTCATGTGTGACCTCCCGGGTCAGTGCTTGCCCCGAGAAGGTAGGAGCGGGCCGGGCCCCGGCGGGAGCCTTCTCCGCGTAGTGCGGCTTCTCCGCGTTGAGGGGTGTTCTGCTCGTTTTGCTTCCGCTACAACTGCGGGGACGCGGCTGACAGAAACACGCCGGAAACGTAGGGTGTCCCGACCCCCGTCCGCCCCCGGTACGACCCCCACGCCGCCCCCACGCCCCCACGGCCGCCGAGAGGAGGCCCGGATGAAGCTCCCCCGCTGGCCCCGCCGGGTCTTCGCGCAGCTGCTGCTCAGCCAGACCGTCGTCACCGTCGGTGTCACCGCCGTGACCGCCGGGCTGTTCCTCGCCCCGGTCAGCAGCGAGCTCGACCACGACGCGATGCAGCGCGCCCTGTCCATCGCCCAGGCCACCGCCACCGACGAGGTGATCGCCCGGGCCGCCGCCGCCCGGGACTCCGCCACCGCCCAGCGCAACGCCGAGCAGATCCGCCTGGCCACCGGCGCGAGCTTCGTCGTGGTCACCGACCTGGACGGGATCCGGCTCTCGCACACCGACCCGGACCGGATCGGCCACCGGGTCAGCACCGACCCGGAGCCCGCGCTCAGCGGGCTCAGCGTCACCGCGATCCAGCAGGGCACGCTGGGCCGCACCGCGCGCGGCAAGGTGCCGCTGCGGCTCGCGGACGGGCGGATCGTCGGCGAGGTGTCGGTCGGCATCAGCGACGACTCGATCCGCCGCCGGCTGCTGAAGATGCTGACCGGGATCCTGCTGTGCGCCGGCGCCGGCCTGGCCGCGGGCACGGTCGCGACGCTGGTGCTGGCCCGCCGGCTCAAGCGCCGGACGCACAACATCGCGCTGGCCGACATCTCGGCGCTGCTGGTGGAGCGGGAGGCGATGCTGCACGGCATCCGCGAGGGCATGGTGGCGCTGGACGAACACGGCCGGATCCGGCTGGCGAACGACGAGGCGGTGCGGCTGCTCGGCCTGCCGCCGGACTGCACCGGCCGCCGCACCGACGAGGTGCTGCCGCCGGGGCGGCTGGCGGACGTGCTGGCCGGGCGGATCACCGGCCCGGACCTGCCCGCCGTCCGGGACGACCGGGTCCTCGTGGTGAACCGGACGGCGACCGCCGAGGGCGCGGTCGTGACGCTGCGCGACCGCACCGAGCTGGAGTCGCTGGTGCGGGAGCTGGACACGACCCGCAGCCTGACCGAGGCGCTGCGGGCGCAGGACCACGAGCACGCCAACCGGATGCACACACTGCTGGGCCTGCTGGAGCTGGGCCGGCACGAGCAGGCGGTGGCGTTCATCTCGGAGCAGTCCGGTTCGCACGCGGCGGTCGCGGCGCGGATCGCCGAGCAGGTGCAGGACCCGCACGTGGCGGCGCTGCTGGCGGGCAAGTCCGCGGTGGCGGGCGAGCGCGGGGTGCGGCTGGTGCTGGCCCCGGCGGCGCACCTGCCGGACGCGGTGGTGGACGCGCGGGCGCTGGTGACGGTGCTCGGCAACCTGGTCGACAACGCGGTGGACGCGCTGGCACCGGGCGGGGGCGGCCGGGTGGAGGTGACCCTGGCCGCGGCGGGCTCCACGCTGCTGCTCCAGGTCGCGGACAGCGGCCCGGGCGTGCCGGAGGAGCTGCGCGAGCAGGTCTTCGAGGAGGGGTGGAGCAGCAAGGACGCGCCCGCGCACCGTCCGCGCGGGCTGGGGCTGGCGATGGTGCGGCGGCTGGTGGAGCGCACCGGCGGCCGGATCGTGCTCGACGCGGGGCCGCTGGGCGGCGCCCGGTTCACGGTCGAGCTGCCGGAGGCCCTGCTCACCGCTCGGCTCGTGGAGGCGTGATGATCGACGTACTCGTGGTGGACGACGACTTCCGGGTCGCGGACGTGCACGCCGCCTACGTGGCGAAGGTGCCGGGCTTCCGGGTGACGGGCACGGCGCACTCGGCCGGGGAGGCGCTGGCGGCGCTGGAGCGCCGTCCGGTGGACCTGCTGCTGCTCGACCACCACCTGCCGGACGAGACGGGCCTGGCCCTGGTGCGCCGGCTGCGGGAGCGGCAGGTGGCGTGCGACGTGATGATGGTGACGGCCGCCCGGGACGTGTCGACGGTGCACGCGGCGATGCAGCACGGGGCGCTGCAGTACCTGGTCAAGCCGTTCACGTTCGCCGGGCTGCGCGAGAAGCTCACGGCGTACGCGCAGCTGCGGCACGCGCTGGCCGGTCCGGCGGCGCGGGAGGCGGGCCAGGACGAGGTGGACCGGCTGTTCGCGACCCTGCGCAGCGCCGCGGTCCCGGCCGGGGCGCTGCCGAAGGGCCACTCGGCGCCGACGACGGACCTGGTGCTCGGGGTGCTGCGCCGGGCGGGCCGGCCGCTGTCCGCGCAGGAGGTCGCCGACGGGACGGGGCTCAGCCGGTCGACGGCGCAGCGCTACCTCAAGCAGCTGGAGCGGGACAGCCGGCTGCGGCTGACGCTGCGCTACGGCGACACCGGGCGGCCGGAGCACCGGTACGGGCTGGCGGCCCGGCCCTGAGCACGGGACCCCCGGCGGCCTCACCGCCGCCGGGGGTCCCAGAGGGCGCGGTTCAGGCCGCGCCCGCACCGGTGAGGGCGCGCACCTCCAGCTCGGCGAAGCGGTCGGAGTCGGCAGGTTCGGGCGAGGTGAGCGTCCCGATCCAGCCGGCCAGGAAGCCGAGCGGGATGGAGACGATGCCGGGGTTCTCCAGCGGGAACCAGTGGAAGTCGACGCCGGGGAAGAGCGCGACCTTGGTACCGGAGACGACCGGCGAGAAGGTGACGAGCACGATGGCCGGGACGAGGCCGCCGTACACCGACCAGACGGCGCCGCGGGCGGTGAAGCGCCGCCAGAACAGCGTGTAGAGCAGGACCGGCAGGTTGGCGGAGGCGGCGACGGCGAAGGCCAGGCCGACCAGGAAGGCCACGTTGAGCTGCTGGGCGAAGAGGCTGATCGCGATGGCCGCCGCGCCGATCCCGACGGCGGCGATCCGGGCGACGACGATCTCCTGGCGGTCGCTCACGGGCTCCTCCGTGCGCGGCGCCCCGTCGTCCGTCCGCCGGCGCAGCGACCAGCCGCGGAAGGCGCCGGCCCAGATGTCGTGGGCGAAGGCGGCGGAGGAGGCCAGGGTGAGTCCGGCGACGACGGCGAGGATGGTGGCGAAGGCGATCGCGGAGATCACCGCGAACAGGACGACCCCGCCGGTGCTGCCGTTGCCGCCGCCGAGCACCAGGGCGAGCAGCGGAACGGCCGTGTTCCCGGCCGAGTTGGCGTGCCGCACCTCGGCCGAGCCGACCAGGGCGGTGGCCCCGAGGCCGAGCGCGATGGCCATCAGGTAGAAGCCGCCGACCAGGCCGATCGCCCACATCGTGGAGCGGCGGGCGGCCCGGGCGGTGGGCACGGTGTAGAAGCGGGACAGGATGTGCGGCAGGCCGGCGGTGCCGAGCACGAGGGCGAGGCCGAGGCTGAAGAAGTCGAGCCGGCTGGTGGAGGTCGCGCCGTACTTGAGCCCGGGTTCGAGGTAGCGCCGGCCGGCGCCGCTGTGCCGGGCGGCCTGGCGCATCAGCTCGAAGAGGTCGCCGTGGTAGTGGACCATCAGCAGCACGGTGAGCAGCACCGATCCGGCGATCAGCAGGAACGCCTTGACGATCTGGATCCAGGTGGTGGCCCGCATGCCGCCGACCGTCACGTAGACGATCATCAGGCCGCCGACCGCGACGATGGTCCAGGTCCGGGCGGAGGCGCTGTTGGTGCCGAGCAGCAGGGCGACGAGCGAGCCGGCGCCGACCATCTGCGCGACGAGGTACAGCAGGGTGACGACGACGCTGGCGCCGCCGGCCGCGGCCCGCACCTTGCGCCGGCGCAGCCGCAGCGCGAGCACGTCGGCGAGGGTGTACCGGCCGGCGTTGCGCACGAGTTCGGCGACCAGCATCAGGACGACGAGCCAGGCGACCAGGAAGCCGATGCTGTAGAGCACGCCGTCGTAGCCGTAGAGGGCGATCAGTCCGGCGACGCCGAGGAAGGAGGCGGCGGAGAGGTAGTCGCCGGAGAGCGCGAAGCCGTTCTGCAGCGGGGTGAAGTCCCGTCCGCCGGCGTAGAAGTCCTCGGCCGCGCTGCCGCGGCGCCCGACCCAGAGGGTGATGCCGAGGGTGACCAGGACGATCACGGCGAAGAGCAGGATCGCGAGGTCGTGGTGGTCGCCGGTGGGGGCGACGGGCGGTGGGGTGGCGGTCGACGCCGCGGTGGTCATCGGAGCTGGTCCTGGGTGTCCCAGCGCAGGCCGAGGGCGGCGCGGTCGCGCTTGGTGCGGGCGTTGCGGGCGTAGAGCCAGGTGAGGAGGAAGGTGCTGGCGAACTGCAGCAGGCCGAGCAGCCAGGCGACGTTGAGCGGCCCGGCCACCGGGGTGCGCATCAGCTCGGGCGCGGCGGCCTGGGCGGCGACGTAGGCCAGGTACCAGGCGAGGAAGGCGCTGCTGACCGGGAAGACGAACGACCGGTAGCTGCGCCGGATGTCCTGGAAGGCCTCGCTGGCCTGGACCGTCCGGTACACCTCGGTGCTGTCCGCGCTGCCGGCCGGTGCGGCGGCGGGCACCGCGGCCGGCACGGGCACCGCGGCGGGAACGGCCGGTGCGGCGGGCACGGTCGGCGCGGCGGCCGGGACGGGCGGCACCGGCTGCGCCGGCACCGTGCGGTCCGTCCGGGGGGCGGCCGACCGGGTGCCCTGGTTGGGCCGACCGGCGGCGGGCGCGTTCGCGGTGGCCGGAGCGGCCCACCAGTCGAATCGCTGCCCCTGCCCGGGACTGCTCGTCTGCTGCTGTGGCACTGCTGCTCCTGAACCGGGCGGGCACTCTGACCCGAACCATCATGAGGGCCTCTGAGCAGCGGTTTTGACCATTGCAGATACGTTCACTCGATGAGGTGATCGATGATCCGACAGACACTCATCCGACTACTGATGCGTACCGGTGATTCCGTGCCGAAAGGCGTACGCGACGGCCTGTGCCCGGTCCCGCACGGCGGTCTTCGCGAAGAGGTTGTTGATGTGCGTCTTCACGGTGGCCGGGCTGACGAACAGCCGCTGGGCGATCTCACCGTTGGAGAGGCCTTCGGCGATCAGCGCGAGCACCTCGGCCTCCCGGGTGGTCAGTCCGTCGGGCAGTTCCGCGGCCCGGGCGGCGGGCGCGGGGGCCGGTTCGGGGGTCGCCGGGGAGGCTTTGCGGCCCTCCGATAGCCGCTCCAGCAGCCGGAGTTGGACCTGCGGCGAGAGCCCGGCCGCGCCCGAGCGCACGTCCGCGATGGCCCGGGCGATCTCCTCGCCGCCGGCGTCCTTGGTGAGGTAGCCGCGCGCGCCGGCCTGGAGCGCGGGGAACAGCGAGTCGTCGTCGGCGTAGGTGGTGAGGACGACGACCTCGGTCTCCGGGTGCGCCGCCCGGATCCGCCTGGTCGCCTCGACGCCGTCGACGCGCGGCATCCGCAGGTCCATCAGCACCACGTCCGGGTGATGCCGCTCCACCAGGGCGACGGCCTCCTCCCCGTCCGCCGCCGCGCCGACCACCTCGATCCCGGGCAGCAGGCCGAGCAGCATCACGATGCCCTCGCGCACCACCGTCTGGTCGTCCGCGACCAGGACCCTGGTCGTTCCCGCGCTCACGCCGGCACCCGCAGCAGCACGCGCCACCCTCCGTCCTCCGGGCCCGTCAGCAGGGTGCCGCCGAGCAGTTCCGCGCGTTCGCGCATCCCCAGCAGACCGTACCCGCTGCCGCTGGCGGCCAGTTCCCCCGGCGCCGCACCGCGCGGGGACGCGGAGTTGCGCACCTCCAGCTCCACCGCGTCCGGCAGGTAGCGCAGTTCGACCTCGCACCGGGCCCCGGGCGCGTGCTTGCGCACGTTGGTCACCGCCTCCTGAGCGGTGCGCCGCACGGCGAGCGCGGCCTCGGCGGCCAGCGGCCGGGGCGTGCCGACGACGCCGAACACCGCCCGTTCGCGTCCGGTCAGTTCGACCAGGAAGTCCCCCACCGGGGTGAGTTCGCCGCGCAGCGCGGACAGCGCCTGCCGGGTCTCGGCCAGCCCGTCCTGCGCCATCCGCCGGGCGGCGACGACGCGTTCGCGGACCTGTTCGCGGTCGGTCCCGGCGTCCAGCATCAGCCGGGCCGCCTCCAGGTGGACGAGTTGGGCGGAGAGGCTGTGGGCGAGCACGTCGTGGATCTCCCGGGCGATCCTGGCCCGTTCGGCGAGCGCCGCGCTCTCGGCCTCGGCGGCCCGGGCGGCCCGCTCCTGCGCGAGCAGGCGGCGGGCGGTGCCGCGCGCCTCGATGTCCAGCCGCAGCAGGAAGCCGAGGAGCCCGAGCCCGCCGACCGACGTCACGACGCTGAGCCAACTCGCCCAGCTGGCCGCGGTGTACGAGCCCAGCGACGCCACCGCGACGAGGACCGCGGGCGCGGGCGGCAGCCGGACCAGCGCCATCACCGCCAGCCCGAGCCAGGTGACGTCCGCCAGCACGATGGCGTGGCCCCAGTTGGCCAGCCACCCGAGGCCGACCAGGGCGCCGGCCGCGGCGAGCGAGGGCACGAGCCGCTGCGCCCGGCTGGTATTCAGGTAGACCGTGCTCAGCCCGACCATGGCCACCAGCCCGCCGGCTGCGGCCGCCGCCGCCCAGCCGGTGAAGCGGCCGTCGGCGAAGGTCCCCCAGGTGACGCTGACGAGGATCACGATCCGGCCGAGCACGGTGAGGACCCGCCGCGGGCCGCTCTCGGCCTCGCGCTCCAGTCCCTCGCGGGCCGGCCAGCGGGTCCAGTACCCGGTCACGGGGTCCTCCTCGGGGGTGTCGTACACGGCGGCGGCTCGAACGCGGCGGCGGGGCGGCGGCGCGGTCAGCCGATCACGGCGGCCTGCCGGGGCAGCTCGGCGGTCCGCGCCCTCCAGTTCACCACGAGCGAGCGGACCAGCAGCATGACCGCGATGCCGAGCATCAGGGCGCTGCCCGCCTGGTGGACGTGCATCGCCGAGCCGATCCCGTACAGGCCGAGCCGGATGGCGATCATGCCCACCCACGCGGCGACCGTGGCCTTGGTGCCCTTGGCCCAGACCGAACCGTCCGCGGCCCGCCAGAGCCGGACGGTCCAGCCCCAGACGGAGCCCATGGCGAGCACCGCGACGAGGGAGGCGCCGAGCAGGACGGCGGAGAGCGCCGCGTGGTCGTGGTCGATCAGCTGCGGGTCGCGCAGCGCGAGCACCCCGAGGATCAGCGGCAGCAGCCAGAACCGGCGCTCGGCGTCCAGGCGCTGCGCGCGCATCTGCCGCCGGACCACCAGGGCCAGTACCGCGATGATCACGACGATGTTGACGAGGGCGGTCATCGGATTCTCCGTCCCGACGGAAGCTGTGTGCTGACCTCACCGACGCTACGGATCGGGCGCCGCCCGGTGATCGGAGCCCGGGTGGACCGGGGGTGGAAGCACACGCGCGAGGGCCCTCCACCCGTGGGTGGAGGGCCCTCGCGCGGGCGGTCGGGCAGGTCAGGCGTCGATGCGGGAGCGGTCCAGGGTCGCCGCCGAGTCCACGATGAACTCCTTGCGCGGGGCGACGTCGTTGCCCATCAGCAGGTCGAAGATCTTCTCCGCCTGCTCCAGGTCGCCCAGGTTGATCCGGCGCAGCGTGCGGTGGCGCGGGTCCATGGTGGTCTCGGCCAGCTGGTCGGCGTCCATCTCGCCGAGGCCCTTGTACCGCTGCACCGGCTCCTTCCAGCGCATCCCCTTGCGCTGGAACTCCAGCAGCGTGGAGCGCAGTTCGGCGTCGGAGTAGGTGTAGTGGTACTTCTCCTGGCCGCGCTTGGGGGCGGTGAGCTCGATGCGGTGCAGCGGCGGCACCGCGGCGAACACCCGGCCCTGCTCGACCATCGGCCGCATGTAGCGGTGGAAGAGGGTCAGCAACAGGGTGCGGATGTGCGAGCCGTCGACGTCGGCGTCGGCCATGAAGATGACGCGGCCGTAGCGGGCCTGGTCGATGTCGAAGGTGCGGCCGGAGCCGGCCCCTATCACCTGGATGATCGCGGCGCACTCGGCGTTCTTGAGCATGTCGCTCACCGAGGCCTTCTGGACGTTGAGGATCTTGCCGCGGATCGGCAGCAGCGCCTGGAACTCGGAGTTGCGGGCGAGCTTGGCGGTGCCGAGCGCGGAGTCGCCCTCGACGATGAACAGCTCGCTGCGCTCGACGTCGTCGCTGCGGCAGTCGGCGAGCTTGGCCGGCAGCGAGCTGGTCTCCAGCGCGGTCTTGCGGCGCTGGGCCTCCTTGTGCTGGCGCGCGGCGACCCGGGTGCGCGCGGCGGCGACGACCTTCTCCAGGACGGCCCTGGCCTGGAGCTTGTCGTCCTTCTTCGCCGAGGTGAGGAAGGCCTTGAGCTCCTTGGCGAGGACGGCGGCGACGATCCGGTTGGCCGCCGAGGTGCCGAGGACCTCCTTGGTCTGGCCCTCGAACTGCGGCTCGGCGAGGCGGACGGTGACGACGGCGGTCAGGCCCTCGGTGGCGTCGTCCTTGGTGATGTCGTCCTCGGCCACGCGCAGCAGCTTGCTCGCGCGCAGCACCTCGTTGACGGTCTTGGCGAGCGAGCGCTCGAAGCCGGTGACGTGGGTGCCGCCCTTGGGGGTGGCGATGATGTTGACGAACGAGCGCAGAGTGGTGTCGTAGCCGGCGCCCCAGCGCAGCGCGATGTCCACGCCGAGGTGGCGGGTGACCTCGGTGGGCGTCATGTGGCCGAGGTCGTCCAGGACGGGCACGGTCTCCTTGAAGGTGCCCTCGCCGCGCAGCCGCAGCACGTCGCAGACCGGCTTGTCGGGGGCCAGGAACTCGCAGAACTCGGCGATGCCGCCGTCGTAGCGGAAGACCGTTTCCTCGGCCTTCTCGCTCTCGGTGAGCCGCTCGTCACGCACGACGATGGTCAGGCCCGGGACGAGGAAGGCGGTCTGCCGGGCCCGGTTGTACAGGTTCTCCAGGGAGAGGCGGGCGTCCTTGAGGAAGATCTGCCGGTCGGCCCAGTAGCGGATCCGGGTGCCGGTGCGGGTCCTGGGCACCTTGCGGGCCTTGGTCATGCCGTTGGCCGCCTCGAAGGGCGCGTCCGGGCCGGCCTCGGTGAAGATGCCGGGGGTGCCGCGGCGGAAGCTCATCGCGTGGGTGTGCCCGCTGCGGTCGACCTCGACGTCCAGGCGGGCCGAGAGGGCGTTGACGACGGAGGCGCCGACGCCGTGCAGACCGCCGGAGGCCGCGTAGGAGCCGCCGCCGAACTTGCCGCCGGCGTGCAGCTTGGTCATGACGACCTCGACGCCGGACAGCCCGGTCTTGGGCTCGACGTCGACCGGGATGCCGCGCCCGTTGTCGCGGACCTCGACCGAGGAGTCGGGGTGCAGGAGGACCTCGATGCGGTCGCAGTGGCCGCCCAGGGCCTCGTCGACCGAGTTGTCGATGATCTCCCACAGGCAGTGCATCAGGCCGCGGCTGTCGGTCGAGCCGATGTACATGCCGGGGCGCTTGCGGACCGCCTCCAGCCCCTCCAGGACGAGCAGGTGCCGAGCGGTGTAGTTGGAGCCGTCGTCACCGGCCAGCAGTGCGGACGGCACGGTCGTTTCGGCACTCACGCGGCACTCTCCTCGGTGAAGTTCTGTCTCATCGGTCACATCCGGAACGCGTCCGGACCGGCCGCCAGTGCAGCACGCCGCACCGACAGCCGTCGCCCGGCGTGTGCGCACCCCTCCGCTGGGTGCCCAGCACGGCGGGCCGGTCCCGCGCAGCTTGTACGCGCTGCGCGAACACGGGCTGGGCCGGAGTCCGGGGCTCCGGGGCGCCATCTCCTCCCGGTACCACCGGTCCTGGCGGTTCGTGGGGTCCGGCGCAGGCTCCGGAACTGCCGTTATGCAGGCTACCGGGGCCTGGGACGGGGCTTATGCTCCAACCCGGCAGAGGATTATGCTACGCGGACCTCGCACCCGGTCCCGATCGGGCGTTCGAGGCACGGGCGGATCCTGGGATCCGGTACGCATGAACCACCGGCCCCCGGGGCACGTCCTCATCAACACAGCAGAATCCTCAGAGAAGAAAAGCCACGAGCGGGAACGTTTTCGGCCTGGTTGGATGTTGACCCTGGTACGACAGCTCGTCGAGCTAGAGAAGAGGCGACGTGACTACTGTTCTGACACCTGCGAGCCCGCTCACCGCGGCTGACCGCTGCGACCGCTGCGGCGCCCAGGCCTACCTGCGCGTCGTACTCGCCAGCGGCGGAGAGCTGCTCTTCTGCGCCCACCACGGCCGGAAGTTCGAGCCGGAGCTCAAGAAGATCGCCGTTGAGATACAGGACGAGAGCGGTCGCCTGAGCGGCACCACCGCTGCGACGGCCACCGACGACGAGCGCTGATCCCGGGCGCCACCCAGCAGCCAGCGTCGAGCTGTGTGTCCGGTCGCGCACTGCGCGCGACCGGTGGGCCGGGCGATCGACCCCTCCGGGGGCCGGTCGCCCGGCTCTGCTGTTCCCCGAGGCACGCCACCCCTCCGACGGAACGTCAGAACGTGACCGTGCGGTCACGTTCCGCCGTCACAGTGCCGAGTGCACCGCGTCCGAGAGGGCGGCGATCCTCGTGTAGACCCCTGGGTGGTGCGCCTCCGCGCAACCCGTCCCCCAGGACACCAGGCCGGCCAGCCGCCCGCCGATGACCAGCGGGCCGCCGCTGTCCCCCTGGCAGGCGTCCTTGCCGCCCTGCTCCTCCTCGCCCGCGCACACCATCGCCCGGGCCTCGAACTTCCCCTCCGGCCCGCCCGGGTAGTCGCGCGCGCACACCTGGTCCGCGACGACCGGCACGTCCACCGTGCGCAGCGGGGCCGAGTAGTCGCCGCGCCCGGTGGTGTCGCCCCAGCCGTACACCTGCGCCCTGGTCCCGGCCGCGTACGGCTCGCTCTCGCCCTGGCCGAGCAGGTCGATCACCGGCCGCGAGCCCTGGGACTCACCGAGCGTGACCACGGCCACGTCGTTCATGTTGGCGGACCAGCTGTAGTCGGGGTGGATCCAGATCTTCCTGACCGGCACCTCGTATCCGGCGGTGCCGCGCATGTCGTCCCGGCCGACGATCACCTTGAGGCCGGGCCGGTCCACCCGGACGCCCTTGGGCTCGTCGAAGAAGCAGTGCGCGGCCGTCACGACCTTGGTCGGGGTGACCAGGGCTCCCCCGCAGAACTGCCCGGAACGCCCGGATCCGAACTGCTGGCGACTGGCCAGCGCCACCATCCACGGGTGGTCCGCGGTGCTCGTCACCCCGCCGCCGACCACCCGGCGCTGGGCCTCGGCGGGCGCGGCGGTGCCGAAGGCCACCAGCGGGACGGGTGCGGCCGCCAGCAGCGCCAGCACGGCGGCGCGCTTTCGGCGGCCCGGCCGGGCGGCGGCCGGGGTCGCCGGGGGCGGGGCGGCGGTCGTCAGGTCCGCGCGGTCCGGGTTGGGCAGCACCGTTTCTCCAGGTGGCTCGGCAGCAGGCAACCGGCACAGCGTAGGTGACCGGCTACACTGTGCGACCGCTTCCCGGCGGACGGCCACCCGGACGAGCGACAAGCGCCACTCGGACGGTGACGAACCCCCTCCGGACGGCCGAGAAGGCCCGGAGCCGTGGGGCTCCGGGCCTTCTCGTGAGTGCTCGCGCAGGCAGGGCCCGCGCGGTGTCGGATCAGTCCAGGTAGTCGCGCAGCACCTGGGACCGCGACGGGTGGCGCAGCTTCGACATGGTCTTCGACTCGATCTGGCGGATGCGCTCACGGGTGACCCCGTACACCTTGCCGATCTCGTCGAGGGTCTTCGGCTGACCGTCCGTCAGGCCGAAGCGCATCGACACGACGCCGGCCTCGCGCTCGGACAGGGTGTCCAGCACCGAGTGCAGCTGCTCCTGGAGCAGGGTGAAGGAGACCGCGTCGGCCGGCACGACCGCCTCGGAGTCCTCGATGAGGTCACCGAACTCGCTGTCGCCGTCCTCGCCGAGCGGGGTGTGCAGCGAGATCGGCTCGCGGCCGTACTTCTGGACCTCGATGACCTTCTCGGGGGTCATGTCGAGTTCCTTGGCCAGCTCCTCCGGGGTGGGCTCGCGGCCCAGGTCCTGGAGCATCTGGCGCTGGACGCGGGCCAGCTTGTTGATGACCTCGACCATGTGCACCGGGATGCGGATGGTGCGGGCCTGATCGGCCATGGCGCGGGTGATCGCCTGGCGGATCCACCACGTGGCGTAGGTGGAGAACTTGTAGCCCTTGGTGTAGTCGAACTTCTCGACCGCACGGATCAGACCGAGGTTGCCCTCCTGGATCAGGTCCAGGAAGAGCATGCCGCGGCCGGTGTAGCGCTTGGCCAGCGAGACCACGAGGCGGAGGTTGGCCTCCAGCAGGTGGTTCTTGGCGCGGCGGCCGTCCTCGGCGATGATCTCCAGCTCGCGCTTGAGCTTGGGGGCGAGCTTGTCGGCGGCCGAGAGCTTGTCCTCGGCGAACAGGCCGGCCTCGATGCGCTTGGCGAGCTCGACCTCCTGCTCGGCGTTGAGCAGCGGGACCTTGCCGATCTGCTTCAGGTAGTCCTTGACCGGGTCGGCGGTGGCACCGGCGACGGCGACCTGCTGGGCCGGCGCGTCGTCCTCGTCGTCGTCGTCGGAGAGGACGAAGCCCTCCGACTCCTCCTCGGGACCGGTGGCCTCGGCCTCGGCCTTGTCGCCGGGCAGCGCGACGTCCTCGAGCAGCTCCTCCTCGCCGAGCAGCTCCTCCTCGCCGCCCTTGGCGGTCTTGGCGGCGGTGGTCTTCTTGGCGGCGGTCTTCTTGGCCGGCGCGGCGGCCTTCTTGGCCACGGCCTTCTTGGCGACGGCCTTCTTCGCCGGGGCCGCCTTCACCTCGGTGACGACCGTGGTCGTCTCCTCGGCGGTGATCTCGGCGGACACGGTCGGCGCGGGCGCGGTGGCGGCCGCCACGGCCGGGGCCGCGACGGGGGCGCCGGGCGCGATGCGCACGGGCGGCTTGGTCGGGGCCGACGGGGCGGCCGGGGTCCGGGTGGTGACAGCCTTGGTGGCGGTGCGCTTCGTGGGGCTCTTGGCGGCAACGCTCTTGCGCTTGGCACCGGCCGGCTCGGCCGCGCTCACCATGAGGTCCACCCCCTCCTCAATCAGCACCTGATTGAGGCTGCGCATGACGTTCTTCCACTTGGTGACCGGGATCTGGTCCGCCTCGAACGCCTGGCGCACGTCGTCACCGGCGATCTGCCCCTGGGCCTTGCCCCGCTCGATGAGAGCCAGCAGAGCCGCGGACTCGGCGATCTCGGGGGGAAGCGAACGGGATGTGCTGGCCGACACGAACAACCTCTCGGACGATGAGTGGACTCGAACCCGTACCGGCCGCCCGAGCGGGCGGGGAAGGAGATCGCGCGTCGGACGCGCGGTGTCGATTCCGACCGACTCGGGCTTGAGGACTGGGTTTGCAGGACGGCAGCAGCGCCGCGGACCAACACAGCCACGTGGCGTGCTGGAGTATTCCGGAGCTGCTTCCGCTCAGGACACATCGCTGCTACTCGTCAAGTGTTACGCATGGCCTTCGTGTCGCGGGTCACACCGCTCGGGCGCCCGCGGCCCGGGGCCGGACTCCATCATCGCGCACTCGCGCCGGAATCTGCCGCCATGCACATGCCCACCCGGCCCGGAGGCCGTCCCGGCCCCCGCCGGGATGTCCCTCCGCGCCCGGCAGAACGGCCCTCCGGCTGCACCGGGCGGTGCGGCCGGAGGGCCGTGGGCGGGCGGACCGAACCAGACCGTTCAGTGCTCCCGGGGGGCCGGGACGGACGGCTCGATCTCGGGGTGGACGGTGAGCAGCGCCCGCATCGCGGCCTCGCCCGCCGTGCCGTCGCCGGTGCCGAGCGCGTCCACCAGCCGGGAGTGCAGGCTGACCGAGGCCTCGGAGGGGCGCTCGCAGGAGGTCGTCGGGCCGCCCGAGACCTGGAGCGCGCAGGAGATGATCCCCGAGAGGTGCTCCAGCATCCGGTTCCCGGCCATCTGCAGCACGAGGCCGTGCAGCTCGGCGTCGGCCCGGGTGTAGGTCGAGAGGTCGGCCTGGGCGGCGGCGTGGCCCATGATCTCGACCAGCTCGACCAGGCGCTGCTGGACGTCCTCGCGGCCGTGGCCGGCGGCCAGCCGGGCGGCCAGCGGATCGATGGCCCAGCGCAGCTCGAAGAGCTCCCGGCGCTGCTCGTCCCGCTGGGGCCCGAAGGCGCGCCACTCGATGATGTCCGGGTCGAGCAGGTTCCAGTCGCCGACCGGACGGACCCGGGTGCCGACGTTCGGCCGGGCGCTGACCAGACCCTTGGCCTCCAGCACGCGCAGCGACTCGCGGACGACCGTGCGGGAGACCTCGAAGCGCTGACCGATCTCCTCGGGCACCAGCGGGCGGTCGGCGCCGAGGTCACCGGAGACGATCATCTGGCCGAGCTGCTGGACCAGCTGGCCGTGCAGACCGCGGCCGCGGCTGCTGGTGGTCTTGCGGCCGACCCTGGCGAGCTCGGACTCGGCGCCCTCCCAGCGGGGCGCCGGCGGGGTCGGCCGGTCGGCGTACGAGAAGCGGTCCAGATCGCCGGGGCCGTGGATGGGCCCATCGGCGGAACGGGCGGGGGTCATGGTGGGGTGCGCAAGGGTACTCACAGGTCCTTTGTCGGCGATCGGCAGGCGCAGCTTGAGAATTCTCGTGAAAAGCACACGAAAGGGTGATCGGCCGTGACTGGATAATTGACTTCTTATCAGGAAGAACCGCGCATTACGGTCACTGCTGGTCGATCTTGGTGCTTCGGGTCGGCGGCCCGGGAATCAGAGCGCGCGGCGCCGGGTCTGGATCACCAGGGCCGCCACCAGCAGGACGGCCGCCGGGGCGGCCACCGCCGCGAGGAGCGCCGGGTCCGTCAGCGCGGTGCCTCCGGGTGCCACCCGCCGGTCTCCGCCGTAAACCCACCCGTACGCCCATTCGACGCCCGACTGGAACGGCAGCAGTTCGGCCGCCCGGGTGGGCCACGGCGTGCCGGTCTGCCGCAGCAGCAGGGCCACGCCCGACTCCAGCAGCGGCGGCAGCGCGCACAGCACGAGCACGCCGGCGACGGCGCTGCGGGTGAGCGAGGCCGTCAGGACGCCGGTCCAGCCCGCCACGACCGTCAGGAGGACGAAGGCCAGCAGGGCGCCCGGAACCCCGTGCCCGGCGACCAGGGCCACCGGCCCGAACGCTCCCGGCAGGTCGGCGAGCCCGGACAGCCCGGCCGAGGTCAGCGCCCCGGACACCCGCCCGGACAACGCGGACGGGTCCGCCCAGGCCGCCACCGTCACCCCGGCGGGCAGCGCGAGGTGCACGGCCACCGTGTCCACCACCAGGGTGGCCAGCGCCAGCAGCCCCGCCACCGGGCCGATCACCAGCAGCTTGGCCACCAGCAGCCGGACCCGGCGCGGATACGACACGCACGAGGCCGGCAGCCCCGGGAAGCGGACCTCGTGCCCGTACGCGAGGGCGCCCAGCAGGCCGGCCCCGAGCGCCGCGAAGGGCAGCGGGAGCAGCGGGAAGGCCGCGGTCAGCAGCCGCACCCCGGCCGGGCCGGGCAGCGGGCCCTCCGGCCGCTGGCCCGCCAGGACGGCGGCCACGACGGCGTCGCAGAGCAGCACGGCGGCGAGGAGCAGCCAGGTGGAACGGAGGCCGCGCAGCCGGCGCAGCTCGTAGGCCAGGACGCGCACGGTTCACTCGCTCCGGGGGTCGACGGGGGTGGCGGAGGTGGTCGTGGAGGTGGTGGGGGCGGTGGTGGAGGTGGTGGGGGTGACGGGAGCGGCCGGGGATGCCGCAGGCGTCACGCGGCCGAGCCGGACGGTGTCGTCCGACAGCAGGGCGGCGGCCGGAGCCGTGGGCCCGGCTCTGAAGAGGCGGTCCACCGCCACGGTCGTCGCGGCGCTGTCGGCGGAACGGAGATCGGGCTTGGGCACCCGGACGGGGCGGAGCACGGGCTCCGGTGCGGGCTCGGACTCGGCCCCGGACTCATCCGAGGCGTCGTGCGCGCGCGGGGGCTCGGCCGGCCGCTCGCGGGTGGCCCCGGTGACGGCGAGGGCGGAGAGGGCGGTCGCGACGGACGCGACCGGCAGGGCCCGGGTGGGCAAGGCGGCGTCGCCGTGGGGCCTCGGGGCGATCGGCTCGGTCGGCTCGGCCGGTTCTGGCGTTCCGGCCGGTCCGGCCGGTCCGGCCGACGGCTGCGGCTGCGGCTGCGGCTGCGGCTGTGCGACGGGCTTGCGCTCATCGGCGGACTTCGGCTGGACGTGGATCTGGCCGGAGCGGCCGGAGGCGGTCGGCAGGACGGCCCTCGGGGCGGGCTGCTCGACCACGCGGTCCGCCAGTTCGTGCAGCAGGATGCCGTGCCGGTAGGCCAGTTCGCCGATCTCGGTGCGCCCGATGCCCGCCACGGCGAGACCGGCGCCGCCGTCCCGGCGCACCTGGGCGCCCTGGCCCACCAGGAGGTCGGCCAGCCGCGCCATCTGCGGTCCGCGGACGGCCACTTCGGGGCTGAGCCGGGTGCGGCGGAACTCGACCACCGGCTGGTCGGCCATCAGCCGGCCCCGGTCCAGCGTGATCACGCGGTCGGCCAGCCGGGACGCCTCCTGCGGGGTGCGGGTGGTCACCAGGACCGTCCCGCCCGCGACCGCGAACGAGCGCAGGAAGGAGTGGAACCACTCCACGTTGCGCGGGGACAGGCCCTCGGTCGGCGCGTCCAGGAGCAGTGCGCCGGGGTCGCCCAGCAGCGCGGCCGCGAGCGCCAGCCGCCGGTGCATGCCGGGCGAGAAGGTGCGCAGCCGCTGCCCAGCGACGGTGGCCAGCCGGGTCTGCTCCAGAAGTTCGTCGGCTCTGCGGGCGGGCACGCCGACGGCTGCGGCGAGCATCCGCAGCTGACCGCGCGCCGTGCGGCCCGGGTGCCCGGCCACGGCCGCGCTCCCCTCCCCCGGCCCCTGCAGCAGCACGCCGACCTCGCGCTCGGGGCGGCGCAGGCGGCGGTAGGTGCGGCCGTGGAAGAGCGTGACGCCCTGCCCGCGGTCGAGTTCGACCATCAGCCGCAGCGCGGTGGACTTGCCGGCGCCCTCGAGGCCGAGCAGCGCCGTCACGAGGCCGGGTCTGGCGTCGAAGGTCAGGTCCAGCAAGACCGGCGGAGCGCCCTTGCCGCGGACCTTGGTCAGTCCGGTGATCTGGATCATCGCTGCCTGCTCCCATGCCCTCGACCGGCCCCGCGCCAGCACATTAGGGGTCGGCGGAGGAGATTCCGGGCATTACGGGAGCGGCGCGGGCCCGCGGGCCACCCACCTCACCCGATCAGGGGACAATCCGATCCTGCGATTCCCCGGCCGACGGGCCGGGCGGGCTGGGACCGGACCGAGGCGGGCCGACGTACGGGGGCGCGCGACCTCAGGACTCCGGGCGGAGCATGGGCGGGTTGAGCACCGTCGCACCGCCCGCGGTGAACAGCTGCGCCGGGCGCCCACCCTGACGGGTCGTGGTGCCGCCGGAGGGCAGCAGGAAGCCGGGGGTGCCGGTGACCTTGCGGTGGAAGTTCCGCGGGTCCAGGACCACGCCCCAGACGGCCTCGTAGACCCTCCGCAGCTCGCCGACGGTGAACTCGGCCGGGCAGAAGGCGGTGGCGAGCGAGGAGTACTCGATCTTGGAGCGGGCGCGCTCGACCCCGTCGGCCAGGATCAGCCCGTGGTCGAAGGCGAGCGGCACCCCGTCGGCCGGGCTCTGCCCGAGCAGCTCGGCGACCGGCGCCCAGCGGGCGCTGCTGGCGTCCCCGCCGGCCCGCGGCGTCGGTAGGTCGGGAGCGAGGACGAGGTACGCGACGCTGACCACCCGCATGCGGGGGTCGCGCTGCGGGTGGCCGTAGGTGGCCAGCTGTTCCAGGTGGGCGCCGGCCGCGCCCGGGCCGACGGCGTCGTGTCCGGGCGCGGAGTGCGCCCGCAGCCCGGTCTCCTCGGCCAGCTCGCGGGAGGCCGCCTCGGCCAGGCCCTCGTCCGGCCGCACGAACCCGCCGGGCAGCGCCCAGTACCCCTGAAACGGGGGCTCGCCCCGTCTCACCAGCAGGGCACACAGCTCATGGTCGCGCACCGTCAGCACCACCAGGTCAACGGTGACTGCGAACGGGGGGAAGGCCGACGGGTCATAGCGCGACATGGCGACGATCATAGTCGTCTCTCTGACGATAAGCACAGGCCCGTGTACAACCCGTGCCCATGGCCCGCGGGGCAGGCCCGGGCGGGGGTCAGCGCGCCACGAGCTGGAGGTCCGCGGGCGCCTCCTCGACCATGGCCACGCCGATGCGGCTCACCCGGACGGAGAAGCGCTCCCCGGACACCCTCAGGTTGGTCAGCTCCAGCTCGCCGAGCGGGGCCGTGCTCGCCGGGCGGACCTTGACCCGGCCGCCGGGGACGTCCGGGCGGACCCCGGCGAGGGCGAAGACCGCGTGGGCGGCCCCGGCGGCCGAGACCGCCGCCGGACGGCACGCGGCCGGGTGCGGGACGGGCGGGCAGCCGGGGATCCGCTGCTCGCCGGCGTACATCTCGGGCACACGGCCCTCGAAGTGGGTGGCCGCGGCGAGCAGGCCCTCCAGCAGGGTGCCGGCCTCGTTCTCGTGGCCGGCCCCGGCGAGCCCGGCGATCGCGAGGGCGGTCTCGTGCACCCGCACGGCGCCACCCCGGTGGCCCAGCGGGTTGAAGCGGGGCGACTTGGCGCTCAGGGTGCGCAGACCCCAGCCGCTGTCCAGCTCCGGGGCCACGAGGCGCTGGGCGAGCAGCCGCGTCTGCTCGCGGTCCAGCAGGCTCTCGTGGCGGCCGCCGTCGACCGCGAGGCCGGTGTCGAGCAGGTGGACGAAGGAGGAGGCGACGGCCGGGAGCGGCTGCCCGCCCGGGGCCAGGCCCGCGGCGGGGCGCCCGCCGGAGAGGTCGTCGATCCAGAACCGCTCGCGGAAGCGCCCGCGCAGCCCGGCGGCCCAGCCGCGCCACTCCTCGGCGCCGGGGCGGCCGAAGGCCTCCAGGAGCTCGGCGCCGTGCAGGGCGGCGCGGTGCGCCTGGGCCTGGACCTCGGCGCGGGCGGCCACCGGGTGGGCGGCGCGGTCCTCGGCCGGACGGCTCAGGTCGGTGACGAAGCCGTCGACCAGACCGTCCCGGAGGGCGCCGAGGGCCCGTTCGGCGGCCGGGAGCAGGTCCGCGACCTCGGCCCTCGGCAGGCCCCAGCGCCAGGCCTCGGCCAGCACCGTGACGAACAGCAGGGTGGCCTCGGTCGCGGTGCAGGTGGGCGGGAGCTCGGGACCGCCGTGCCGCAGGGCGCCGGGCAGCAGCCCCTCGGTGCGGCCCGGCGCCGGGGCGAGCTGCTGGCGCCGGGCCAGCGCCCGCAGGGTGCCGGCGGCGAGCCGGGTGCCGAGCGGGAGGGTCAGCCGGGCGGCCCACAGCGCGTCGGCCGGGGCGAGGCCGAAGCGCCAGGGCGCGCCGGAGGCCGGGTAGAGGTCGGTCGGTCGGTCCGGGTCGGCGAAGAGCAGGCCGCCGAGGGCGTCGAGGGAGCGGGTGACCAGCAGCGCCGCCCGGCCGTCGTCGGCGCGGACCTCCGGTTCGGACCAGGGCAGCGGGACGCCCGTGCCGCGACCGCCCGGCGGACGCGCGCCGGGCACGGTGCTCTCCAGCTCGGCACGCAGCTCGACCGACCAGCGGGCGCCCGGCTGCACCTCCAGGTCCCAGCGGAGCACCCCGGCACCGGCGAGGACGGCGTGCGGGGACGGCTTCGCGGACACCACCGCGCTGTGCGCCGGGCCGGCCCAGCGCAGGCCCGCGGACTGCACCTGGCCCGGCAGGTCCGGTGAGCGGTGCCCGGCGGCGATCTCGCCGACCGGGCCGAGGTCGGTGCCGAGCGCGATCTCCAGTGGGAGCCGGGCGGGCCGGGCCCCGGTGTTGCGCACGATCACCGTCTCCACGCCGTCCGCCTGGCGCAGCCGCTCCACGGTGAGCGCCGGGTCCGGGTCGAGGTCGCCGGGAAGGCGGACGGCACCGAGGAACCGGGCCTCGGCGGCGCTCGTCTGGGTGCCCTGGAGGGGCAGCGGCTCCATGCCGCCGAGGCGCAGCTCCATCCGCGCGACGACCCGGACGCCGTTGCGGTAGAAGCCGTGGAGCCCGTGCCCGCGCAGCTGGCCGTCCGGCCCGGAGGCGGCCATCCCGGGGGCCTTGACGCAGAGCACCGCGTGGTGGACGGCGGCGGGCTGCGGCCGGGGCGGGCCGGCCGGGACCTGGTCGGGGCGGCCGACCGGTCGCGGCGCGCCGACCACGGTCTCGGCCGGCGCGGCCTGGGGCGGCCTCATGGCGGTCACCGGACTCTCCTCCCCTCGGCGGTCCGGTGGCCGGGTCAGGCCGGTGGGCCGCGAGCATGCTCGATCGCGTGCTGATGGTGCCGGGCCGGCGGGGTGTCCCGTCGGCGGTTCTGCCGTGTCTGGCCGTACCCGGTGGCGGGTCGTGCCATGCGGTGCGCGGTACCGGGCCGGTACCCGCGCGCCGGGTCGCCGCGCCGGGCACGTCGGTGTGCCCGGCCCGCCGTCGGGCCTCGCGCACCGGCAGGCCGGTGGCGCCCTCTCCCCGTGGCCCGTCGCCCCGGTCGGCCGCTCGCGCGCGGCGGCCGGTCGCGGTGCCGTGTGCGGCCGCTCGCGAGTCCGGCGTTCGGGACGCCGGTACGGCGCGGTTCCCGCCGCGGTGCGCGCACAGGGCCCCCGGAGTCAACGCCGCACACCGGCCCCAGGTCACGCTCGGCCGGAGGCTCCGGGCTCGGGCGCTCCTGTCGCGCCGCACCCGGACGGTCGGTGGCGGGCCGTCATCGCGGGCCCGGCAGCGGACCGCGCGACCCCGGCGGCGGCCGGTCCCGGGCGCGCCCCGGGGAGGAGCACGGCCGTCGGACCGGCGCCCGACGGCGGCCAGGATACGGTGCGGGTGTCGCGGCGCCCGCACCCGGTGACACCGTGAACGGCGACGTGACCGCTGTGACCTGCAGAGACCGAGGAGTTGTATGTCCACCGCCAGCCGGCTGCCCGGGATTGTCACGACCGACCACGTCTTCCAGCTCCCGCTGGACCACGCCGCCCCCGAGGGCGAGCGGATCTCGGTGTACGCCCGCGAGGTGGTGGCCGCCGGCCGCGAGCGGGACGACCTGCCGTGGCTGCTCTTCCTCCAGGGCGGCCCGGGTGGCAAGGCGGCCCGCCCGCTCGGCCGGGACGCGTGGCTGGACCGGGCCCTGGACGACTACCGGGTACTCCTGCTCGACCAGCGCGGCACCGGGCGCTCGACGCCCGCGACCCGCCGGACCCTCGCCCGGCGCGGCGGCGCCCGGGAGCAGGCGGACTACCTGGCGCAATTCCGTGCGGACTCGATCGTGCGCGACGCCGAGCTGATCCGCCGCCACCTGCTCGGCGCGGACCGGCGCTGGAGCGTGCTCGGCCAGAGCTTCGGCGGCTTCTGCACCCTCACCTACCTCTCGATCGCCCCCGAGGGCCTGACGGAGGCCTTCGTCACCGGCGGCCTCGCGGGCCTGCGGAGCTCGGCGGACGACGTCTACCGGGCCGCCTACCCGCGGGTGGTCCGCAAGAACGAAGGGCACTACGAGCGGTTCCCGCAGGACGTCGAAGCGGTGCGGCGGATCGCCGCGCACCTCGCCGCCGCCCCGGCGACGCTGCCCGACGGCGGCCTGCTCACCGTCGAGGCCTTCCAGTCGCTCGGGATGATGCTGGGCGGCGGCAGCGGCTCCGGCACCCTGCACTACCTGCTGGAGGAGGCCTGGGTGGAGGGCCCGGACGGGCCGGAGCTCTCCGACACCTTCCTGTACGGCGTCCAGGCCAGGATCTCCTTCGCCGAGGGCCCGCTGTACGCCGTGCTGCACGAGTCGATCTACGGCCAGCGGTCGGTGGACGCGGGCGGCACCGCGTGGTCTGCAGAGCGGCTCCGCAAGGAGTTCCCCGGGTTCGACGCCCGGGCCGCGCTGGAGACAGAGGCCCCGGTGCTGTTCACCGGGGAGATGATCTACCCCTGGATGTTCGACACCGACCCGGCGCTGCGGCCGCTGAAGGAGGCCGCCGAGCTGCTGGCCGCCCGGACCGACTGGCCCGACCTCTACGACCCGCAGCGGCTCGCCGCCAACGAGGTGCCCGTCGTGGCGGCCGTGTACCACGACGACATGTACGTGGACACCGCCGACTCGCTGGAGACCGCCCGCGCGGTGCGCGGCCTGCGGACCTGGATCACCAACGAGTGGGAGCACGACGGCCTGCGGGTGAGCGGCGGCAAGGTGCTGGACCGCCTGATCAAGATGGCGCACGGCGAGCTGTAGCCCGGCCCGGCCCCGGGGAGCCCGGAGCGGGCGGAGAAGGACGTCAGCGCCCATGACGGGCTCCCCGGGCCGACCTCCCGATGCAGCTGTGCGCCCCGCTCCCGAGCGGCACCGCCGCCCCGCTGCACGCCCGGCCGCGGCCCAGCCTCAGGGTCGCGTCGGGGCGCTCCCCCCGGCCGCGGCCCGGCTCCGCGAGCAGCGCGACCGGCCCGGGGCCGTCCGCCTCCGGCAGGGCCGGGGCGGGCCCACCGGGAACACCGCCCGGCGTCCCCGGAGCAGCGGCGCCCGCCCGACGGCCGCCCCGGCGCCTGCGCCTGGCCTTCCCCCGCCCGGGCGCCCCTTCCCGGGGGCCGCCCGACGGCTCGTCCGGCGTCCCATCCGGCGTCCCTTCCGGTGCTCCGCCCGGATCGGCGGCCGGGCCGCCGCTCTCCTCGTCGGTCGGCTCCGGCACCGTCGTCTCCTCCTTCACCCCGTTCTCCTCCTTCGCCTCCCCCGCCCGCTTCGCCTCCCGGCGGAGCCGCTGGCCCTCGACGGCCGCGAGCAGCGCCTCCGGGGTCATGCCGTCGTTGAGCGACTCGTGCAGCAGATCGGCCAGCAGGTAGGACGGGTCGAGGTCGAGGGCGCGGCCGAGCACCACCCGGGCCGTCGCCGTGTCCCCCGCGACCCAGGACGCCCAGGCCAGCAAGGTCAGCGGGGCGACCGCGCAGCCCTCGTACGGCGGCACCGCGCGCCGGGCGAGGAAGCGCCAGAGCCGCTCGGCGGACGCCAGCTCGGCGGGCCGGACGTACTCGGCGCCGCGGTCCCGGGTGTGCCGGTCCCGCAGGGCGAGCAGCAGCCGTGCCGTCCGGTCCTCGTCGAGCTCGCGGGCACCGGCCGCGAACTCGGCGAAGGCCTGGTCGAGCAGGGCGATCCCCGGCGCCGACGGATCGGCCGTCCCGACCCGTGCGAGGGCCGTCCGCTGGACCTCGGCACCGGGCGGGCCGATCGGGGCCAGCCCCGCGATGATCGCCTTCCGGCTGCCTCGCGGGGCGAGGCCCGCGAACGTCGCCGCGGCGGCGGCCGGCCCCGGGGCGGGGGCGGGGCGGATCGGGTTCCCTGCCGGATCGCAGCAGCCCTCCCGGCGACAGAGGAAGGACCACCAGCGACCGTCCGAGACGCACAGCGACTCCTTGACCGGCACGCCCCTGCGGGCGAACGCGGCCCGGAGGCCGTCGGCCAGCGGCCGCAGGCCGTCCACCACCGGCGGCCCGTGCCCGGGGACGGGATCCTGGCAGAGGTAGAGGAGCACCTGGATCGGGCGGCTGCCGCGCTGTTCCGAGACGTCGACCAGCAGGGCGGCCGTCTCCTCCGCAGCGGCCGGCCACTGCGCGCGGGACGCGGGGATGTCCGCCCGGAGCACCCCGCCCTGGTGGAGGTCGGGACCGTTCAGGCCGACGGCGACGATGCTGTCGTCGGGGAAGAAGCCGAGGAGGTAGGGCAGCAGCTCGGCCATGTCGGCCGGGCCGCGCATCGTCACCGGCCGGTGGCCGGAGGCGGGGCCCAGGGAGAGCGTCACGTTGTCCCCGTTCGTCGTGGTGTCGTCGTTCATGCCGTTCTCGTTGTCCATGCCGTTGTCGCTGTTCATGGCGCTGTCGCTGTTCATGGCGTTCATGACGGGAAGAGTGCCGCGCCCCGAAATCCGCGGCTGACTTTTGTTTTTTCCTGTGGACAACTCCGGGCCGGAATTCCGCTTCCCTCGTTCGGAGCACGTCATCGCCACTCTCCCGACTGATATTTGACTGCCGTTCAGCCGAAGATCGGATGACATACACCCCGGCTCCACCCTTCTCACGTGCCCCGGCATTCGCCCGTTGTCGGCGCCTCGGGGTTACATGGACGCCATGCAGCCGCACGAGATCCACACCACCGCCACCGCCGCCGACCGCGCCGAGGTCAGGGCGCGGGCCGAGGCCGTCCTGCGCGAGCTGGCCGGCCCCGGCGCCGCCCTGCGCGACGACCAGTGGACGGCCATCGAGGCCCTGGTGGTCGACCACCGCCGGGCCCTGGTCGTGCAGCGCACCGGCTGGGGCAAGTCCGCCGTCTACTTCATCGCCACCGCCCTGCTGCGCGCCCGGGGCGCCGGGCCCACGGTGATCGTCTCGCCGCTGCTCGCCCTGATGCGCAACCAGGTCGACTCCGCGGCCCGGGCCGGCATCCACGCCCGCACCATCAACTCGGCCAACACCGAGGAGTGGGACGCGATCCAGGCCGAGGTCGCGGCCGGGCAGGTCGACGTCCTGCTGGTCAGCCCGGAGCGACTGAACAACCCCGACTTCCGCGACCAGGTGCTCCCCAAGCTCGCCGCCTCCACCGGCCTGCTCGTGGTCGACGAGGCGCACTGCATCTCCGACTGGGGCCACGACTTCCGCCCCGACTACCGCCGGCTGCGCACCATGCTCGCCGACCTCCCGCCCCGGGTCCCGGTGCTGGCCACCACCGCCACGGCCAACGCCCGGGTCACCGCCGACGTCGCCGAGCAGCTGGGCACCGGCACCACCGACGAGCACGCCCTGGTGCTGCGCGGCCCGCTCGACCGGGAGAGCCTCACCCTCGGTGTGCTCGCCCTGCCCGACCCGGCGCACCGGCTCGCCTGGCTGGCCGACCACCTCGACCGCCTGCCGGGCTCGGGCATCGTCTACACGCTGACGGTGGCCGCCGCCGAGGAGGTCACCGCCTTCCTTCGCGAGCGCGGCTTCGCCGTGGCCTCCTACTCCGGCCGCACCGAGGACGCCGAGCGCCGCACCGCCGAGGCCGACCTGCTGGCCAACCGGGTCAAGGCGCTGGTCGCCACCTCCGCGCTCGGCATGGGCTTCGACAAGCCCGACCTCGGCTTCGTGGTGCACCTGGGCTCGCCCAGCTCCCCGATCGCCTACTACCAGCAGGTCGGCCGGGCCGGGCGCGGCGTCGACCGGGCCGAGGTGCTGCTCCTGCCCGGTCGCGAGGACGAGGCGATCTGGCGCTACTTCGCCTCGCTGGCCTTCCCGCCCGAGGAGCAGGTGCGCCGCACGATCGACGCGCTCGCCGAGGCCGGCCGCCCGCTGTCCACGGCAGCCCTGGAGCCCCGGGTGGACCTGCGCCGCACCCGGCTGGAGACCATGCTCAAGGTGCTCGACGTGGACGGCGCCGTCCGCCGGGTCAAGGGCGGCTGGACGGCCACCGGGCAGAGCTGGGAGTACGACACCGCCCGCTACGCCAAGGTCGCGGCCTCCCGCGAGGCCGAGCAGCGCGCGATGCGCGAGTACGCGGCGGCCACCGGCTGCCGGATGGAGTTCCTGCGGCGGCAGCTGGACGACGAGCAGGCCGCGCCGTGCGGGCGGTGCGACAACTGCGCCGGGCCGCTGCACACCCCGGAGGTGTCGGCCGCCACGCTGGAGGCCGCCCGCGCCGCGCTCGGCCGCCCCGGGGTCGGCTTCGAGCCGCGCCGGCTCTGGCCCACCGGCATGGAGACCGTCGGCGTGCCGCTCAAGGGGCGCATCCCGGCCGGGGAGCAGGCCGAGACTGGCCGGGCGCTCGGCCGGCTGTCCGACATCGGCTGGGGCACCCGGCTGCGCGGCCTGCTCGCCGAGCAGGCGCCGGACGTGCCCGTCCCCGGCGAGGCGGTGGACGCCCTCGTGACGGTGCTCGCCGACTGGGCGCGCGGGCCGGGCGGCTGGGCCGGGCCGGCCTCGGCCGACGGCGCCCGGCTGGAGCGGCCGGCCGGCGTGGTGACCATGGCCTCCTCGGCCCGCCCCCAGCTGGTCGGCACGCTCGGCGCGCGGATCGCCGAGATCGGGCGGCTGCCGCTGCTCGGGCGGATCGAGTACGCGGACGGGCGGCCCCCGCACGGCGCCCGCAGCAACAGCGCGCAGCGGCTGCGCTCGGTGACCGAAGCGCTGGTCCTGCCGCCCGAGTTGGCGCAGGCGGTGGCCGCCGCGGGCGGTCCGGTGCTGCTGGTGGACGACCTCGTCGACTCGGGCTGGACGGTCACCGTCGCCGCGCGCCTGCTGCGCCGGGCCGGGGCGAGCGCGGTGCTGCCCCTGGTGCTGGCCGTGCAGGCCTGATCCGCGCGGCCCGGGCGGCGGGCCGCGCACCCGGGCCGCACACCCGAACGGAGGTGGACCGTCCGTTCGGACGGACTCACTCGAATGGCCTAAAGGAGGGAGAGATCACATCGGCGGGGCGCTCGCGCGGCACCGACGACGGGAGAGGGGCGATGACATTGCGGAACCCAGTTCACGGGCCGTTCACCCTGGCCCTCGCCGGGCTGCGGAGATGCCTGAGTACCGCTTGCGCCAGAGGGGAATATATCCGGCAGAACGTGGGCTTTCGGGCGGCGTTCATCATTTCATCGTTGCCGCTCCGCCCCCGATGCCACGAGAATTGGCGGGTACCCGAAACCCGGTCCGGTGGACCCTGCCTTCGGCGTACGCAGGTACCCGCGTGCCCGTGGGTCGGGAAGGAGGATCGTGATCAACGGTATCGGCCGAGGTCAGTCTCCCCTCGCCCGGAGTTCGGCGCCCAGACGGCTGCTGGACCTGGAGACCTGGACCGCCTCGGGGATCCCGTTGCTGCGCGATCCGCGCGACTTCGTCCTGGAGCTGCACCAGCGCCACCTGCCCCAGCCGGGCACGGTCGTGGTCGCCGTCCTCGACGCGGTGCACCACCTCAGCGCCTCGGCCTCGTTCACGCCCTGGCCGCACGACACGGACGGCTGGCAGCACCGGAACGCCCTGCTCGCGCACCTGCGCCAGATCACCCCGCACGACCTGCGCCAGCCCGTGCCGACCCGCACCGCGGTGCTGCTGCGCTGCCGCGAGGGCGCCCCGGGCTGGACCGAGCAGGACGGGGCCTGGATGTGGGCATTGCGGGACGCGGCCGTCCTGCACGGACTGCGCTGCGGCTCCTACATCGGGCTGACCCCGGCCGGCTGGCAGATCCTCGGGGACGGGCGGCAGGGCCGCAATCCGCACGCGGGTTCGTGGGCGGACGGACCGGTCCACACCGTGACGGAGCTGCCCCCGCGCACGGCCCTGGACGCTCCGGGCGGCCGGCGCGCGCTGCGCCAGACGTCCGAGCGGCCCTGGACGCCCGCCAGGCTCTCCGCGGTCCAACCGGCCCGCCGCACCGGGACCCGCTGAGCCCCGAGTCCTCCACGGGCTCCGCGAGTTCCACGGGCTCCATGAGCTTCACAGGCTTCCAAGCAGCCGCCATGGGCTCCCAGGACCCCGCCGTCCCCACGCCTCCCAGGCCGGCTGCGGCCGGCTGCGGGGTACGACGGCCCGCGGGCCCGGCACCGTACGGCACCGGGCCCGGGCGGGGCCGCTCGGCTCAGGCGCTGACCGGACGACCGGGCGCCGCTCCGGCGGCACCCTTGGCAGCCGGGCCGGCGTCGCCGCAGACCACGAGCAGCACGGACGCGTGGCCGAGCGCCGCGGCGTACGCCTCCGCGGCACGGGCGGCCGGTCCGCCGTTGGCGACCAGGACGACCACCTCGCGGCGGGCCGGGCGGGTCGGCACGGCGTCCGCGTAGAACACGTCCCCGCCCTCGGCGAGTTGCGCCCAGTAGCGCTCCTCGCCGAAGGAGAGTTCGTGCTGCTGCCACGGGTGCGCCTCGCCGACCGTCAGCACCAGGATCTCGCCCGGGCTGCGCCCGGCGTCGAGCAACTGGTCGACCACCTCGTCGGCGCGCTCCAGCGCCTCGGCCGGGGTGGCCGCGACCCGCCGGACCTCGATCTGGGGTGCGGTCGGGGCCGGACGGCGCGGTGCCGGGCCGGGCTTGGGCACCGGACGCGGCTGCGGACCGGGCCGGCCGGCGCTCGGCGGTGCCGGGCGCGGCGGCGCTGGGCGCGGGCCGGGCACCGGGGCGGGCGCGGCGACGGTGGTGGGTGCGGTGGCGGGCGCACTGCCGGTGGCAGGCGCGCGGAGGGCTTGTGCGTCCGACTCTCGGGGGAAGGGAACGCCGGGGCCCGGGAGGCTCTCGTGAATCTCCGGCTCCTCGGGGAAGACAGGCATACCCGGATATCTATCAAATGCCGGTCGAACGCGCACGGGCGCCCCACCCATTGGGCACCAAGACGTTGCCGGACCCACCCGGGGCAATTCCAGACGGACCGTCAGAAACCGAGCGTCAACTGTTCGTCGGCGGAGCCTTCGGCCGCCTCCAGACCCGGCCGGATCCGCTTCAGGTGGCGCCACTTCGGCAGTGCGTCCAAGTACGCCCAGGAGAGCCGGTGGTGTTCGGTGGGCCCGAACTCCTCCAGCGCCGCGCGGTGCACCGGGGACGGGTAGCCGGCGTTGTCGGCGAAGCCGTACGCGGAGTGCTGCTCGCCGAGTTCGGCCATCATCCCGTCGCGGTGGACCTTCGCGAGGACGGAGGCGGCGGAGACGCAGATGCAGGACTGGTCACCCTTGATCACCGTGCGCACCCGCCAGGGGCCGCCGAGGTAGTCGTGCTTGCCGTCGAGGATCACCGCGTCGGGCTCGACCGGCAGCGCCTCCAAGGCGCGGACGGCGGCCAGGCGCAGGGCGGCAGTCATGCCGAGCTCGTCGCACTCCTGCGGCGAGGCGTGGCCGAGCGCGTACGCGGTGACCCAGTCGGCGAGGACCGGTGCGAGCGCGCGGCGGCGCAGCTCGGTGAGCAGCTTGGAGTCGGTGAGCCCCTCCGGCGGCCGGCGCAGTCCGGTGACGGCCGCGCCGACGGTGACCGGTCCGGCCCAGGCGCCGCGCCCGACCTCGTCCAGCCCGACGACGACCTTGGCGCCGGCCCGGCGGAGCGAGCGCTCGACGGAGTGCGTCGGCGGGACGATGGGCATCACAGGCTCCGTTCGGCTGGGCGGCCCGTTCAGCTGGGGCTGTTCCAGCCTAAGCCCGTCGCCGAGGTGCCCCGCGCCACGCCGGAGGGGCGACCACGGAGCCACCACCGGCTACCGGGGAACCACCGCGGAGTCACCGCGGGTCACCGGCGCGCCTCAGGCCCCGATCATCGGCATCAGCACGTCGTCGACCAGGCGGACGGCGTAGTCGGGCGGGGTGTTCTCGCGCCCGCAGATCTTGACCTGGTAGAGCAGCATCGCCGGGGCGACGTCCGCGACCATCGGCGTGACGGCCCCGGGGCGGACCTCTCCGCGCTCCGCTCCGCGGCGGAGGATGTCGAGGATCGTCCCGGTGGTCGGCGCGACGACCCGCTGCACGATGAAGTCCTTGAACAGCTGTGCCTGTTCGTGGTCGAGCTCCCCCATCAACGCCTGCAGGGCGCTGCCCGCGCGCGAGTTCATCGCACCCGCGAACACCTCGATGAGCTGCAGGAGTTCATCGCGGGTGGACCCGAGGTCAGGGACGCCGTTCGGCCGTGGGAGAGTGGAGTCCAGGGCGTCCACGACGAGTTCGACCTTGGAGGCCCAGCGCCGGTAGAGCGCGGCCTTGCCGGTCCGCGCCGCAGCGGCGACGCCCTCCATCGTCAGCCGCGCGAACCCGCCGGAGGTGAGCTGGTCGAGCGCGGCCGCGAAGATCGCGTTCTCCAGTTCCTTCCCGCGGCGCCGCACCGGCCGGGTGAGGACCTCGGTGGCCACCCGCACCCGGCACAGCGCCGGCGGGCCGGACGCCGACCGCGCCGACGGCGCCGCCGCTCCCTCCGGGGCCGGGCCGGCCGACCGGTCCGTCACCTGGCGTCGCACCGAATGATCCATTGCCACCAACCTTAAGGAACGCTTGCGTTCACAAACTGGCCCAGGATATCGTCCAGATTAGTGAACGATCCCGTTCCTTCCTAGCCTGCAGCACGGCGCAGGTTCTCCGCCGGGCCCACGGTCCGCAGCACATCACGCACATAGCCAGCCAGGGGGCATTTTCGTGGCTATTTCCGACACTCTCAGCAAGAACTCACCACCGCGCGGCGGCCCGAGCCGGGGCAAGGGCATCACCCTGGCGGTCATCGCGGCGACGCAGCTCATGGTGGTACTCGACGCGACCATCGTGAACATCGCGCTGCCGGGCATCAAGGACGCGCTCAACTTCTCGACCACCGACCTGTCATGGGTCATCAACGCCTACACGCTGACCTTCGGCGGGCTGCTCCTGCTCGGCGGTCGCGCGGGTGACATCCTCGGCCGCCGCCGGGTCTTCATCTTCGGCACCCTGCTGTTCGGCCTGGCCTCGCTGCTGGGCGGGTTCGCCCAGGACAGCACCCTGCTGCTGGCCGCCCGCGCGCTCCAGGGCATCGGCGGCGCGATCTGTTCACCGACGGCGTTCGCGCTGATCGCCACCAACTTCGAGGAAGGGCCCGAACGCAACAAGGCGTTCGGCGTGTTCTCGGCGGTGGCGGGATCGGGCGCGGCGATCGGCCTGCTGGCCGGCGGTCTGCTCACCGAGTACCTGGACTGGCGCTGGGTCTTCTTCGTCAACGTGCCGATCGCGGTGCTGATCGCGATCGCCGCGCCGCGCTACATCGCCGAGTCCGAGCGCACCGACGGCCGCTTCGACCTGCCCGGCGCGTTCACCTCGACGCTGGGCCTGGTCGGCCTCGTCTACGGGTTCATCCGCGCGGCCAACCCGGACTACGGCTGGACGGACGGGCTCACGATCGGCTCCTTCGCGGCCGGCGTGATCCTGCTCGCCGCGTTCGTCGTGATCGAGCGGCGGACGGCCCAGCCGATCACCCCGCTGCACCTGTTCGCCAACCGCAACCGCACCGGCGGCCTGGTGATGATGCTCTGCCTGGCCGCGGCCATGTTCGGCATCTTCTTCTACGTCGTGCTCTTCGTGCAGGGCCCGCTCGGCTACAGCCCGCTGAAGGCCGGCGTGTCGTTCCTGCCGATCAGCGTGGCGATCATCATCGCCGCGCAGGTCGCGTCCACCCTCCAGGCCAAGTACGGCCCGAAGCCGTTCATGGCCGGCGGCGCGCTGCTGGTCACCATCGGCCTGACCTGGCTGACCCAGATGGACAAGGACAGCGGCTACCTCGACGGGGTTCTCGGCCCCACGGTGGTGTTCGGCTTCGGCATGGGCCTGATCTTCGTCCCGGTCATGCTGCTCGCCGTCGCCGGCGTCCCCGGCGAGGAGAGCGGCGCAGCGTCCGGCCTGCTCAACTCGATGCAGCAGATCGGCGGCTCGCTCGGCCTGTCGATCCTGACCACGGTCTTCGCCCACTACGCCACGGCCGAGGCCAAGCTGCAGCTGCCGAAGTTCATGGAGACGGCCACGCCGGAGCAGCTGGGCTACCTCAAGGAGCACCACGACTTCCCCGCGGGCACCGACGCGGCCAACTCCGTCCTCATCCAGGGCACTTCGCACGGCTTCATCGTGGGTGCCGCCCTCGCGGCGGTCGCGCTGCTGGTCGCGGTCTTCGCGATCAAGGCCAAGGCGAGCGACCTGCCGTCGGAGACCTCCGGCGTCGCGATGCACTGAGGCCCCGGGCCTCGACCTCAGAACGGCTGACGGGCCGGCCGGGAGCACCACGCTCCCAGCC